>JBFMAM010000561.1:0-1000 GCA_040755805.1 Nitrospirota bacterium | reverse complement strand
CCAGAATCTTTTCTTTGATATACTCTCCGAATGTCTTTTCATAAATTTCAATCTTCTTGAATATACTTTTATCCCTCTTTATCTGCTCATCAAGGGTCTTTTCAAGCGTCTCAAAATCCCTATTATTGGCAAATCTGATGAGTTCAAATAGTGCAGATGGTTTATTTACCTTCTTTAATTCATCTTTGTCCTTTTCAAATTGTTTTAAAAGCTTATCTTGAAATTCCTTAATGGGGTACTTTTTTACTTCAGGTGGTTTTTCTTCCTTAATCTGTGGCAAGGGGGCTTCATCATGACTTTCATCATTTATCTTGACCTCACCAAAGCCCTGTTCTTTTCTTATACCGATTCCACCCGCTTCAATGATGGACAATTTTTTTAATAACTCATTTGAAGGGACTATTTTAAAGTAAAAGCAGGAACCCCCAACAAGGGCAAGAACTCCCTCCCGAGGTAAATCCGCTGAGCTATTCCAGAGAGTAACCTCTCTTGTCCGAGCAAATGCCTTCTCGGGCATAACATCATCTCCTATCCCTAAGTATTTCCCTATAAGCGTTCTCAAAAAGGTTCCATCCTCATTCATCAATATTGCATCGGATAAGAGTGTCACGGTGAAACCATCTTCTATTTGATCTATTTTGGGTTGGCTCTCCGAAATATCTGCTTTCATTACCTCAACCTCTCCCAATCCCCTGCTATTACCTTTGCCAAGGTATAGGCTCTCTTTGTTTTTATCAAGAAGCCCTTTTATCATCTCAAGATAACCCTTATCTGAAGCCTTTATCTTTCCAGAGAAGGACTGTCCCTCGCATATTAGTTGGTAAGAAAAGAGCTTCCCTTCCTCAGTTGTCTGAGTTGAAAACTCTATCGCATTATGCATTGAGATTACCTTTTTGATTCCAAGGGAGATTGGTTTATTAACCATCCTTGAACCACATTTAGGACATTCATCAGGAATGTCTTTCTTCAAACAATCCAAAAAAAGATGTCCCTTGTCAGC
>JBFMAM010000560.1:0-1004 GCA_040755805.1 Nitrospirota bacterium | reverse complement strand
ATGAGTAGGATGGGGTTTTTTGTTGATGGGCTTAATTTTTACCAATGATAGCTATAAGAGTAAAACCTACTACAGGTGGGTCAATTTATCTGAGCACAGACGGGTCAATTTTACTGAGCGGTATAGGCATACCCGTATATCAAAGCCAGCCACTGATGCATAGCAGTAAAAATCTTCATTAAACCAGACCTCTCTGAATTCTTCTTTAATGGCCACCAATTTGGTCTGATCATATACGCACTCTTCCATGCAACCATCAAAGTAAGATAATGCCTCATTATGCATCTGAATAAAAGCCTTTGTATTAATGGGCTTATCAGAGACAGATACATACATCAGGCGGGAGTAAGACAGGACAAACACGGCAAAGTATACTGCCGTTGATTTTCCGCCTATCACAACGTCTCTGAGCTCGCCCATGTCTACCTGACATTGTACCCCTGGCGTCATGTCGATGACAGGCTCATAGTAACGTTCTTGCTTGACTGTTATATGCGTTTTCAACTGATTAACGTATCGTCTCAAGGTTCTCTCTGAAATAGAGCCTCCGTCAAGCCCTTTAGCCTGTAATTTCCGCTTTATCTTAGCAGAGCTCAGTTTCGGATATTTCTGCAAGAGGCTGACAATGTAGTCCTTATAGTTATCCAGTGCTTTTTCTCTCTTCGGATTATTAATCTGCTCGCTTATCTGTTCCTCTTTCATTTTCAGGTACTTGCTTACTGTGTTCCGAGAAATTGAAAGCTCTTTTGCTATCTGTCTTATAGAATGGCCATTACCTTCATCATACATCGCTTTAATTTTGTGTATCATGCTCCACCTTTTCATCCGTTACCCTCATTGTGTTGATGTTTAATGAGGGTATTATAAAGAAATTCCTTCTCACTACCGGACACATTTTCATAATCTTGCCTCAAAGGCATGATAAAATAATACAGGGATAGGTAATTCCTGGTTCAATAGATAATTATAGAAGCGTAAGCCGAGCTGAAAAAGGCTCAGATCAC
>JBFMAM010000559.1:0-1008 GCA_040755805.1 Nitrospirota bacterium | reverse complement strand
CTCAGAGGTACTCGAACTACCTGATTTCGCTGATCTCAAAAAAATAAGGGATTTGTCAAGAGCTATAGAGGACAAACATATTATAATAAAGTTACTTGATAAGCTCTCGGAGTTTGACGGTGTTCAGATATTAATCGGCTCGGAAAATTCAATGGATGAGATGAAAAAATTAAGCGTGGTGGCCTCTACGTGTAAGGAAGGTGATCGATCAATCGGAGTTGTCGGGATAATCGGGCCTACAAGGATGAACTATGCAAAGGCGATTTACATAGTTGATAATACAGCAAAATTCATTATAAAAATGCTTGCAGAAAAGTAGGTCTACGACCTGTAAGGGGGAAATATTGCAAGAGCGTGGGATAAGCCAAAATCAATCAATCTCGAAAAAAGAAGAAACTGAAGCGAAAAGTAGCGGAGCTGTTGAAGAAGTATCTGTTGATGAAAAAGAACGACTAACTGCTGAGCTTCAGGAGATAAATGACAAATATTTAAGACTTTATGCTGAATTCGAAAATTATAAGAAAAGGGTTAATAAGGATAAAGATGAATTATTGAAATACGGAAACGAAAGTCTTTTATATGAATTACTTCCCGTAATTGATAATCTCGAAATGGCCCTGAAACATTCATCGAATGAGATATCTGCAGGACTTATACAAGGGGTAGAGATTACATTGAGGGAGCTACTGAGAACGCTCGAAAAATTCGGGCTAACCCCTATAGAGGCAACTGGCAAACCTTTTGACCCTTTAATACATCATGCTATGACGCTTGTAGAGCGAGAAGATATTGAAGAAAAGATAGTCGTTGAGGAATTCAGGAAAGGATATATGTTCAAAGACAAGGTCTTGCGACCATCTCTTGTTGCAGTATCGAAAAGACCTCAAAAGACAGTCAATAGTCATCAGTCATTAGTCGAGAGTCAAGAGAAAGAAACAAACATGTCCCATAGCGACACTAAGGACAATAAAAATAATCCCCCCTCACCCCCCTTTAGTAAAGGGGGGT
>JBFMAM010000558.1:0-1010 GCA_040755805.1 Nitrospirota bacterium | reverse complement strand
TCCTATCCTGAGACAGCTAAAGAAAGAGCCTAGCTGGAAAAAGCTTGAAGAGCAAGGCGTGAACCCCTCCTTGAGCCTGCTTGTGCTCTCTCTGGAAGAGGCCAAGGAAAATAGGTATCTTTATCTGGACATGGTTGAGGAGGCGCTGATCCTTGTGGATAGGGAAGGGTTTTTCCATGGCAAGCTGGAAAGCATTCGACAAAGGTTAAGGGAACTTGGCGCACGGAAGGTGCGACGAAATGGAGACTGGTATTGGGACCTCAAGCCTGACATGAAGCCCGGGGAGAAGATCGTCTTATGAGAAGCAGAGAACATCTTCAGGCGTGATACACAAGGGGCTATAAATGAAAAGGACTTCAACATGGTGGTGCGGCGAGCTCAGGAGGTTGTGGAATTGGCTTTGAAAGGGAGTATGGCGAAGGAGACGCAGAACAAGCCTTTAAGGATGCGGGTTTTGTTCTTATCCAGGTGAAGAAACTCTTAGGAATTGAGGAAAAATAAGTCATAAGCACACCAATAATCAATATTCAATAGCCAAATTTTTTTGGAAATATTGTTGTAGCACCGAATGTAATAACAGATAATCCGAAGCTTTTCGCTAAAAAGACTATAGGATTGCTAAAAAGCCCTGAACCTGCAGCAAAATTAGGGAAAAATGGAAGAAGACTTATGGTCGAAAAATATGACTGGGGGATAATCGGGCGAAAGATGAATGAAGTTTATAACGAAATAGTAAATGCAAAGATGCAGATGCATTGAGGAAAGCAATAAGCAGAATTTTCAGCATGGATTTAGAAGCTATGGGAAGATATGCCTATGAATATGCCCGGAAAGAATTTAGTTGGGTATCAAATGCAAAGAAGATTAAAGAACTATATGAGTTAATTGTAAATTCAAAGAGATGAGCAAATAAAGTGACAGGCTATTTTTTATTAGGATTTAAGTGAAGGGGGCTTTTTATGATATAATTTGCCTAAGGCATAAGGAATATGGAGATTATAACAAGAAGG
>JBFMAM010000557.1:0-1014 GCA_040755805.1 Nitrospirota bacterium | reverse complement strand
CCTTCGTAGGTCTTATGATGGGTGCAGAAGCTGCAGCGGCCCCACTTGCAACCGTGAGCTACAAGATAGGGTAACACGGGGCGACAGGAGAGATAACGATCCATGGGTAGGTCACCGAAATCAGGGGTGATATGACCCTTATAGAGACGGTCGAGGCCAAGGACTTGTGGAAGTATCCGGTAAGCCTCCCCTGGGGCGATGATATCAAAGATTTCTGTTATAAATGGGAATTCTCGTAGCCATTGAGCCAATCGGGCTATCAGGGGTCCCCCCACAATGATTTTGGAATGGGCACGTCGTCTTTTAATTTCTTGGGCCAGGGTCAGGGCCGCGACTAGTTGATCGTACACAACTATGGAGATAAGGTATCGCGTCACCTCCCTTGGTCCTAAGATTTCTTTCTCATTTTCTGCAAAAAATTGACGAAAGATATTATTTGAGTTATTTAAGTAGCTTTTTAAATCCTGGGAGGAGTATCTATTCCCAACCTTCAAATAAGTAAGCCCAATTTTCACCTCCCGGCTTAGTGAATTCAGATACTCTTCTATTACATTAATAGCCCAACGATATTGGTATATGGTACCAGGTTTATTTAAAACTGAATATAGAGCGTCATTCTTATATTCATTTAGATAAGTGGAATGTTTGCAGGATAATTGACTATCCTTTGATTTGTTTAACATCCACCAGTAAAAGGATAAATTGGCATCAACTATTATAGGATAGATGCCATAATTCTTCAATAACTTATTTATATAGTATAATGATAAATAAGATTGAAAAGGCTCAAACTGAGGAGGGAATATTATTCCGAGAATCTTATTACTCATCTTTGGGCGGGTCTATAGCATACATGATCTTATACCAATTTGGATTGACATACCTTTTCTCAAGAGCATATATTCTTATAGGCGCTATCTTTTGCCAAAAACTTTTTGAATCTCCTGCTCCTGGCTTATACAATGCCATAAGATTCCTAGGTAATTTATAATCTAAATATTCTCGGTACATAAA
>JBFMAM010000556.1:0-1014 GCA_040755805.1 Nitrospirota bacterium | reverse complement strand
ACAATATCAATGGAACCGATATCACCACCAGCTTGACCGATAGCTGTGGCTATCCTTGCAAACATGCCAATTCGGTTCTCTATCTCTACCCTTATTGTTATGCTGTAACTCGGACTCGGAATGTGCGTCATAGGTCTAAAGGTTTGCGTGTATCTTCCTCATCTCCTCCTCTTCTATACCAAGCCTGTTCATCAGCTCAAGCACACATGCCTCAAAAAAGATGAGAGTTGAAATCTCAAAAAGTGAGCCTAATGGCGGAAGAGGGAGCCCCATAAGTTCTCTCGTAGTGTAGCCGCTTACCTCCCTCGGTATGGCCTCTGACGGAATTTGAACCACTGTATCTGCAACCATTGCGAGCTCTGATTCTGCATCCCATGTAATGGCAGCGACCTTACCGCCGAGGGCCTTAGAAGCCCTTGCTGTCTCAACAACCCATGTAGTCTTTCCAGATCCAGAAACTGCAATCAAGGCATCACCCTTTCTCATTGCAGGGGTGATGGTCTCACCAACTATAAAGACCTTCTTTTTTAAGTGCACAAGGCGCATGCCAAAGGCCCTTGCAACAAGGCCAGAACGGCCAGCACCGATTATGTATATCCGTGGCGTCCTGATTACTAAGTTAATGAAGTTATCAAAATCACCGGGAGATATCCTGTTTGTAACCTCCTTTATCCTCTCTAATATAAAAGGATAATAGTTCATATAAGCCTCCAGCTATCCATCGCCTCTTTAATTATTCTTGCAACCTTTTCTGGGCTTTCTGCCCCTGTGATATATCCTCCCACTATAATAATTGAAGGTTCAAAGGGCATTATAATAGGAATATCTTCGGGTTTTATTCCACCTGCGATGCAATACGGTAAATGTATTTCCGTGACAAAGCCTTTGAGTCCTTCAAAAGGTTTTTTACCTTTAACCTGTTCATCCAGGCCCGTATGGATGCAAAAGTAGTCCGGAGAAAGATGCTTCAATTCCTTTGCTCTCGAAAGCCAGTCTCTCGAGCCTATGAGGTCT
>JBFMAM010000555.1:0-1022 GCA_040755805.1 Nitrospirota bacterium | reverse complement strand
AACGAAATAATTTTCCAGACTCACCGACGAGCAAGACGGGGAAGGGCTCCCACATAGTTTACCGCTATAAAGATGGAGTGCGTAATTTTCAAAAAAGGGAGGATTTACCGGATATTGATTTACGAGGTGATGGCGGTTACATTCTCGTAGAACCCTCAATTCATCCTTCAGGACATCAATATCAATGGGTAAAGGGAAAAGGCCTTGATGACTTACCTCTTGCGGAATTGCCAGAGATTATATTAGCCAAAAGTCCAGAGCAAAAAACACCATTGAGAGAACTCTACCAGGGGGTACCACAAGGAAGCCGAAATGATTCCCTAACAAGGCTTGCTGGATCATGGGCCAGAGATGGGCTTTCTTTTGAGGAGTGCTTAGAGAGTGCTTACCTCTGGAACTCAAAGAATGCCCCGCCACTTTCAGGGAGAGAGATTGAATGTACAGTCAGGAGTATCTATCAAAAACACCATCAAGAAAACAAAACCACAGACAAACAGCCTATGGTCCTCATTCCATTAGGTGATCTCCTCAAAGGGGAGGAAGAAGAAAGGGTCTGGTTAGTCGATGAGATAATGCTACTCGGAGGTTTTGTTGGCATAGGTGCAAAGCCGAAGGTGGGGAAAAGCACACTCATGAGGCAGCTTGCCTTAAACATTGCAGGGGGCGAACCATTTTTAGGAAAAGAAGTTATCTCTGGCCCTGTGATATACCTTGCACTTGAGGATAAGTTAAGTGAAGTTAAGCGACACTTCAGGGCAATGGGAGCAAGAGGCCATGAGAAGATATACATATATGCTGATGCTATACCAGCTAATGTTATAAGCCAAGTTAAAGATGCTATTGAGAATATTAGACCAGTTTTATTAATAATTGACCCTCTGTTTAAATTCACAAAGGTAAAAGATACCTCTGCCTATGCAGAAACTTTAGGGGCCCTGGATTCAGTTCTTAGGCTTGCAAGGAAGCACGAAGTTACCGTTTCCTTCACTCACCATGGGACAAAAGCCGATAGGGAAGGCATT
>JBFMAM010000554.1:0-1023 GCA_040755805.1 Nitrospirota bacterium | reverse complement strand
ACTTATATTGAAACCAGTCCTCAGCAGACACTTTTGTTGCTAGCGCTATTAGACATGTCCCTATAATAACTGATTTGTGTTTCATGATAGTCTCCTCACAAGGGGATGCTTATTTCACTAAAATCACCCTTTCCATGCCAATGATTTTGACATCTATTTCCAACCGGTAAAGATACATGCCTCATGGAACCGTTTTCCCCATAAAATCAGTTCCATCCCACGTAACTTCATCGTTTTCAGCCCGATCTCCGCTTAAGCCAATCTCCCCAACACAACCACTATGGATGTTAAAAATCCCATTCTCATATAAAAAGCTCCGTTCCGGGCGTCCAAACATACCATTCGCACCTTCCCACCTCCCCATAAGGCAAATTATAACCGCCCATGTACAAACAACCATCGCACCGACAGCACCAAAACTGTCACGTAAAGCTTTCCGTCAAAGCCACCATAAATGCCGGCCCCTTTTGTCAGAATCAGTAGGGCGATGGACGCGTAACCTCCGATTTTAAGTATACTGCCACACAAACTCACAAAGCGTCACTATTATTTAACCT
The DNA here is from genome assembly GCA_040755805.1 of Nitrospirota bacterium. Taxonomy (GTDB): domain Bacteria; phylum Nitrospirota; class Thermodesulfovibrionia; order Thermodesulfovibrionales; family SM23-35; genus JBFMAM01. The sequence goes on along the minus strand of JBFMAM010000554.1, from coordinate 466 downwards.
TGATAATTATACCACTTCCTAAAAGCTCATTGCTCCCTATAATCAGGTAATAATAGTTACCCTCTCCTATCATCATCCCCCTGTTGTCAAGACCATCCCACATAAACTGCGTTGTAGTGTATTCTTTAGGTGAAAGGTGAAAAGTAAAGGGACTGCTAAAAACAACCCTGCCATTTATATCATAAATTCTTAATCCTATCCTACACCTATCACCTGACAACTGACTCCTATGGCCTAGCAGTGAAAAAGCAATCTCTCCACTGAATGGATTGGGATAACAATAACTCTTTGCTATTGGTAAAGTTCTAAAATATAATCTTGTGGCGCTACTTGCTAAGCCTACAAGACTGTCTGATAATTGATTAATAAAGACCTCAATATTTGTATAACCATCTTTGCTTAAATCTAATCCATTATGATCATCAATATTTGGATTCAGTCCATGTAAAAGCTCCCAAGAATCGGC
>JBFMAM010000553.1:0-1038 GCA_040755805.1 Nitrospirota bacterium | reverse complement strand
GTATGGAACTTGCGATGTAAGAGGTCAATGCAAGGGATGGTATAAATGGAAAACTACTCAAGATAATTTTTGAAGATGATCTCGGTGATCCAAAAACAGCTGTTGCTGCATTCAATAAACTAATTGACAAGGAAAATGTGCCCATTATCTTAGGGCCTCTGACTTCGAGTGCGAGCATGGCAACTGCTCCTGTAGCTGAAAGAAGAAAGGTAGTTCAACTATCTACTATGGCTGGGACTATAGATTTGAAATATGCTGGAGACTATGTATTCAGAGTTTTTGCATCTAATGAATATCAGTCAAAATCTATATCTGACAAAGCCATTGATGTATTTAATGCGAAGAAGGCTGCCATTTTATACATAAATAATGCATATGGACAAGGTAGCAAGGAGGTCATAGAAAAAAGATATCCAGAACGCGGTGGAAAAATTGTGGCCGTTGAAAGTTTTAGCGAAGGTGATAAGGATTTTAAGACACAGTTGATAAAGATTAGGGAAGCCAAGCCGGACATTGTTTTTGCGCCCTGTTATTGGAAAGAGGGGGCTATAATTTTGAAGCAGGCGAAAGAACTTGGAATAAAAATTACTTTCTTAGGTGAGGATGCATGGTATGGGCCTATCGAAGATGTAGCTGGTGATGCTGTAAAGTTACTTGTTTATTCAAGCATGGCCTTTGGGGAAAAGTACAAGGAACATCCAAAAATGCAAGAATTTATCCAATCGTTTAGAAAGAAATTCGGCAAAGAACCTGACTCTTATTCAGCTACTGGCTACGATGCTGTCTATCTTGCTAAGCATGCTATAGAAAAAGGTGGATATAATGCGGATGGCATCAAAAGGGCACTTTATAATACCAAGAATTTTATCGGTGCTCTCGGTAAAATTACTTATGACGAATATGGCGATAATGTGGGGGCGGAATTTGACCTTTATGTAATCAGGGATGGAAAGACCCTTCGGTATCTTGATGTTCTTAAAGAAGAAGGTGAGAGGAAATAGAGGATGGAGTAATTATATGGATAATAAAGAGTCACCA
>JBFMAM010000552.1:0-1040 GCA_040755805.1 Nitrospirota bacterium | reverse complement strand
GCTTCCAATAGTCGAGACATACGCTGGAGATATTTCCGGATATATCCAGACAAATGTTATATCCATTACAGATGGCCAGATATTCCTTGAGACAGAGCTTTTCTACGGCGGTATAAGACCTGCTATCAATGCCGGCCTCTCGGTTAGTCGGGTTGGTGGTGCAGCGCAGATAAAGGCTATGAGGCAGGTTGCCGGAATGCTCAGGCTTGACCTTGCTCAGTACAGGGAACTTGCTGCATTTGCTCAATTTGCTTCTGACCTTGATAAGGCAACCCGTGCCCAGCTTGAGAGGGGCAGGAGGATGATTGAACTCCTGAAGCAGGATCAGTATGTACCCATGCCTGTGGATGAGCAGATAATGCTCATCTTTGCTGGAACACAGGGCTTCCTCGATGACCTGCCTGGTGAGTCAATAAAGGCCTTTGAAGATGGGTTCCTGAAATATATAAAGGCAGAAAAACAGGATCTGAAGAAAGAATTAAAGGAAAAGAGGATAATAGATGAGGATCTTAAACATAAGATGACCGAGGCTATTACGACCTTTAAGAGTACATTTAAGTCACAGATAACGTAACCAATAACGTAAGTGTATAGTATCAGTCATTGCGAGGAGCGAAGTGACGAAGCAATCTCAGCCATCTTAGTGCAGAGATTGCCACGCTACCGAAGGTAGCTCGCAATGACAGACAAAGGTTGAGGGAGGATAGATGCCGACCTTAAGGGATTTAAGGAAGAAGATAAAGGCTGTCCAGGGCACTCAGAAGATTACAAAGGCAATGAGAATGGTGGCCGCTGCGAAACTGAGAAAGGTCCAGGACAGGATGCTTAATTTCAGACCTTATGCTATGAGGATGGACGAAGTCCTTTCTGACCTCTCGGCCGTCGCAGAAAGGGAACTTCATCCCCTTCTTGCCGTGAGGCCAAGGAAGACTGTAGAGGTTCTTGTGATGACTGCTGATAGGGGTCTCTGCGGGGCCTTCAATATGAATATCCTTAGGGCTGCGACTAATTATATTGAATCCCGTAAAAAGGAGGGATTT
>JBFMAM010000551.1:0-1041 GCA_040755805.1 Nitrospirota bacterium | reverse complement strand
CTATATTCTTTGCTCTACGCTATTAGCTCTTCGCTCTCTTCTATTGGCTCCTTGCCCTTTGCTTTAACTTAAGGTAAGTACCTCACTCTGAGACAAAACGATTGATTACTATCTTATGGCTTTGTCCAAAGGATGCTATGAATTATTTATTACAAGTACCATTAGACGTGCTATCTTAACCCTTAACTACAACATAATCATATAACTACAACATAATCATAGTCAACAAGGCTCAGAGAAGCGAGCGAGGCTCTTCCATGTCTGCATTTCCAGAAAGCTGCCATCAACATTTCTTTCCATCTCTTTGAACATCTTATATGGGGTGGCGAATGTAAAAACATCTTCACCGAGCTGCCTCCTTATATTTTTTCTTGCGGATAGATCGGTCAATCCTACGACAGCCCTTGGATTTTCAGACTCGGCTTCTCTGTAGGCAAATATGCCTATCTGCTGGCACCCAGCTCCCATCGGTATAATAACGTTATCTAAGCTCTCTCTTTCATAGTTTGCTAGAACAATTAATGCAGAAAGCTGATGAGGATTTACTATGAAGACAATTACCACAGGCTCATCTTTCTCATCCACCTTGCTTAGAGGCTTAAAAACAACATATTTTTTCGAAATGTCAATCATAGGCAATTGTTCAACAAATTTCTTTACTAACTCGTGTGATTTTATATATCTCTCTCCTTTGAGGAAGTTTTCAGCAAATTCTTTCCTGCCAAACTTCTCTATATCTTCTGCTATCTTTTTACCAGATTCAAAATTTTTATTCCCGCTGGACAAGAAATAATAAAAACATTCTATGCCGCCCGGGAAAAATAAATACAGATTTCCGAATCCCAAACCAACGCCTCCACCCCAGCATCCATAACTTTTTCTGTCAAAAACTACGGTCTTTCCCTTTGCTGCACTCGCAAGCATCCACATCACACAGCCCCATTTGCCCTCCTTAAACTGTGCTGCATCTTCAGGTTTCTCGTCACTCCATAGAATTGCAACGGGTTCATATTTAAGCTTTAGGGTCTTCGCTATTTTACT
>JBFMAM010000550.1:0-1045 GCA_040755805.1 Nitrospirota bacterium | reverse complement strand
AAAATGCACTTTAAAGTTATTATATGCGATGAAGCGCAATATATTAAGAATCCAGCTAGTGTTAGAGCCCAGGCAGTACTTGCAATGAATAGTGATTATAGGATTGCATCAACCGCTACACCAATAGAGAACTCAATATCTGAATTGTGGTCGATCCTTGATTATTCAAATCCTGGTTATCTTCCATCGCTTAAAGAGTTTAACAAGAAGTATGGAGAAAGGCGTGTATCTGATGAAGTATTCAAAAAGATAGTTGAGGACCTCAGAACTCAATTAGAAACTATTGTATTACGACGTACAAAGGAGGACCGTCTCAAAGACGAATTACCCACAAAAAATGTCATAACTCAATGGTGCGATATTGATGAAAAACAAATTAATTTATACCGACGAATATGTGATGATTATGGAGATAATGGCTCTATAAGTAATTTCCTTCATCATTTTCAGATGTTAGTCATGGCACTAACTAATCCAGAATTATTAGATGGTTTGTATGGTATAGCGTTTCCAACAGATTATATATCACCTAAACTACAAAAGACGCTTGATTTGTTACACGATATAAAAAGACGAGAAGAGAAAACGTTGATCTTTGCTGACAGAAAGAGTGTTCAATCAAAGCTCAGAGACGTCATTAAGGCACAATATGATATTAAGCCAAATGTAATCAATGGCGACACGCCTGATACGTTAAGAAGAAATTATATTTCTAGATTCGGCCCAGATGCTGGTGGTGAAAGTGGATTCGATGTACTCATATTATCTCCGCAATGCGCTGGTTTAGGTCTTAATTTAGTTAACGCAAATCATGTTATACATTATCTTAGAAGCTTTAACCCCGCAGTGGAGAATCAGGCAACCGATAGAGTATATAGAATAGGTCAAAATAGGCCGGTATCTGTCCATGTATTAGTAGCCAGGACAAGTGACCCAGAATTAAAATTCACGGTTGAGCAAAAACTTGATGATATGATAAAGCGGAAACAAGATTTACTAAAGGATTATTTATTCGCAAGTCGCATAAATAGAATATCCGAGGAAG
>JBFMAM010000549.1:0-1045 GCA_040755805.1 Nitrospirota bacterium | reverse complement strand
AGGCTTATTAACGTATGCATTGCTAATAGCTCTATGCTTTTTTTTCTGTGGTTCCCCCGTTAGATGTTTACTATCTAACGGGGTGAATCTGTGGTTAAATTAAGTTTTTTGTCCTTAATTATCTCATAAACCTTTTCAGCAGATAAATTGCACATACACTTTATATCACTACAAGTTCTCTTGAAACATGGTGCACATGAAATATCTTCCCTGATTACCATATGCCCTTCTCCATAAGGGCCTGTCCTCAACGGATCCGTAGGACCAAAAATGGCAAAGACAGGGATACCCAGGGCAGCAGCAATATGCATGGGGCCTGAGTCATTACTAACAACAAACCTTGCATTCCTTATTACCTCTATTAATTCCTTAAGATCTGTCTTACCTGCAAGAGATACAGCCTTCCCCTTTGAAAGGGTAACAATTTCGTCTGCAATATCCATATCTCCTCTGCTTCCTACAACCACCGTATTTAGAGGCAACATTGATGAGAGTTCGCCAAAATTTTCAGGAGGCCATCTCTTCGTCTTCCATCTCGCACCAGGGACGATGACAGCGTAGTCCTTGCTGAGTGCTGAGTGCTGAGCGCTGAGTGCTGAGTTAAAAGATAGTGGAAAGGGGAAACAGACATCCAATGTATCGCATCCTAAAAAACGAGCAATTTTAAAATATCTGTCAACAGCATGAATATCCCTTCCACCTTCAACCTTATGTGTATAAAAAAATCTGCTTCCCTCCCTTGCCTCTTTAAAACCGACTCTTACTGGAGCACCTGTAGCCATAGTAATTATGCCACTTCTTAAAAGCCCCTGGAGGTCTATTACAATGTCATAGTGTTCTTTTCTGAGGTTTCTAAAAAGGCCCTGAACCTCTCTAATTGAAACAGGCGTATTCGATAACTTTTTCCACGCATCTTTATTTATCACCCACAGTCTGTCTATCATAGGATGACCTGTAAGGAGACCCTCCAACCCTTTTGCAATAACCCAGTGGACATCTGCCTTTGGAAATCTATCCTTTAATGCATTCAGAAATGGCAGGCTAT
>JBFMAM010000548.1:0-1054 GCA_040755805.1 Nitrospirota bacterium | reverse complement strand
GGTCAAGGATAAGAAACTTTGTAACATATGTACCCAAAAAACGTTGTTCAGATGCGGTATTCAGTTGGTTTATTCCGATTATACTTTGTGCAGCATGGCCCGACTTTATCTCTGCAATTCCTATTTGATTCTTGCATCGAATCATCAGGTCTATCTGAAGACCCCCCATGGCTACGCTTGGCTTGATCTCAGATATACGATTGTTTTCTACTGCTTCATATACAGCCTTTTCAACAAGTTTCTCAAAACTTTGGCTTAATGGCCTCGAAGTATAGTTCCAAAGATCATGAGCTTTTAGATATTCATCGATCGTTATTACTTCAGGAACTTCCTCCTTTTCTTTGAAAACGAATCCTGTGCCTGGAGAAAATTTGTACCAATAAAGAATACTCTTTCGCCCTTCGCTTTGAAGATAGATAAAACTACTTCCTAACTGCTCAGCTACTTGATATGCAGCAAAGGCCATCGGCTTAGTTCCTCCTGTGAGATTAAAGAGTAGATTATTGGCATTAGTTTGATAATCATGGTTGATTATCTGTTTCAATCCTTGAGTTATTGCTTGAATGTCATAAGGATTTACAGGTAGAGTATCTACGTTAGTTACACTTGTTATAAGATTCTTTAAGTTTTTACTGACCCGGTCTGTGCGATCAGTGTATAGCAAAAGGACATTCTCAGGTTTGAGATACTGAATTGGTAACAGATTCGGTATAGGTTGCTCACCTATTAATGAAATCATAGTGTGAAACTTATTCATTTTTATCGCACATTGTAGAAAGTAATGGCAGATGTGTATTTTTATGTTCCATATACCATTTGTAATTTCTGCCATCTGATTCTTCTGGATATCCAGGATTTTTAGGTGCTTTGGTAGGATCGAGAATCTTTTTTAAATCTTGAACTGCGGCAAGATTGCTAAAGTTTGAAATTTTTGATTGAAATTTTTGTTTAATATAATTATCAATTTCTCCTGTCTTATCTTCCCTGTAATCTGTATTAAGAGAAGAGTATTTCTTCTCCATGTTATCAATGTATAGATATTTAACATCAATCT
>JBFMAM010000547.1:0-1057 GCA_040755805.1 Nitrospirota bacterium | reverse complement strand
TCAAGCAGGTGGTCAACCAGTAGCTATCAGAATTTTTGTAGCTAATGGCCAAGGGGTTCCTGACCCAGTTTCAATTGTTCCAGGTGTAAGTGTATTCATTCAAGGAATGCCATTAGGAACTGTAATTATATCTGAAGCAATGCCACTTAAGTTTAAAAGAGTTCGAACTACAGAAGGCAAATTAGAATACTTTGCTACTGTGCATATTTCAGATAATATACCAGAAACTATAACTTTAGGACTGATAGATAGCGAAGGAACAGGGTTAGATGTATCTGATACCTGCACAGTTACTTTTGCTTAAAAATGATTGGACTCATGGGAGGACAAACAGATGTCAGTAAAAATATTTGATGTTAAAGGGAAATTAGCAGATATCGTTGATAAGAGAAAACAGGATTTACTTATTTCAGCTCCTGCAATAGTTTTAGGTACTGGTTTAATTCCAGATACAAAGTTCCCTGATATGGGCAAGGTGACTCCAACAGAACCACCATCAATGCAGGTTTTAGTTCAGGACTACTTTGGCCTGATTTTAGGTACTCCTGTTGGTAACCGTGTCTGGAACAGGAAAAAGAAATACATAATAGACATTGACTCGCCAGATCCGAGTGACCCAAGAATAGATTTAATCTGTATCAGTGCAGAGAAATATCCTAAAGTTTTAAAAGAAGGTGAAACTGAGGAAGATATCGCTGACTACTTTAAGAGTGAGACAGGAACAATTGTAGTATTAAAAGGTACTCCTTCATCTGACCCTCAACCAATTTTTGTCCCTGAAATACAATCACCTTACATAGTGTTGGCACATGTAAGAGTAAATCCTGGTACTACAGCAATTACTCAAGATGACATAACTGATGTTCGTGACTGGCTACTTAGAATTGAGCAGATGAATAAAGATTTGACTGATTACATTGACCAGGAAGTAGCGAAAGCGAAACGAGAACTATATCAATTTATCTTAGACCAGTGGACTCCAGCAATACGAGATGAAATTGCTGCTGGTGATAATGCTGTTAGAACTGAGTTAGATACTAAAGTCACAAATTTACAG
>JBFMAM010000546.1:0-1062 GCA_040755805.1 Nitrospirota bacterium | reverse complement strand
CATTTTCTATTTTATTATAAAGTCTTTTGATAAGGGCAGCATTCTTTCCCGGGTCATTCGTCGGGAAACCCGTTTCATCATGGGTAAGACCTGTTATATGATAACGATAACCTCTTCCGAAATCTGCAAGTACCGGTATGCCTCTTTCATCAGCTTTATAAGGTAAATATTCTTCAGGAGGGACATGAGGTTTTTTACGATTTACAATTTTAAGTTCTTCCAGTTCGGGTATCCTTATTCTTTCCCTCATATGACCTATGACTTCATCTAACAGAAGGATAACAGGGACACGATATTCTTCTGAAAGATTAAAAGCCTTTATTGTCATATGAAAGGTTTCTTCTATGGAAGTAGGATAAAGGGCTATAATATTATGATCTCCATGGGTTCCCCATCTGGTCTGGAGCATATCGCCCTGGCCGGGAGAAGTTGGCCCTCCGGTACTGGGACCGAGTCTCTGAACATTAACTATGACACATGGCGTTTCTGCAATGCAACCAAAACCTATAAGTTCCTGCATAAGAGAAAATCCCGGTCCGCTTGTGGCAGTCATGGATTTTGCGCCTCCAATGGAAGCTCCCAGAATGGCCGCAATACTTCCTATCTCATCCTCCATCTGAATAAATTTTCCCCCCAGAAGAGGCAATCTTTCAGAAAGTCCTTCTGCAATTTCAGTCGAAGGTGTAATAGGATAACCTGCAAAAAAAGAAACTCCGGCCATAAGAGCACCTTCAACACAGGCTTCATTTCCCTGAAGTAATTTATAATTCTCTTGTTTATTCACCTTTGTTCTCTTCCTCTCTCGGATAGACTCCAATAGCAAAATCAGGGCATCTTAACATACAGAGTTTACATCCTGTACATTCATCCTCTTTTTCAATAACAGGTTTTCCAAGGAGATCAGGACTATAAACCTTTTTAGGGCAGTAATTTATACAGATACCACAACCTTTACACCAGGAATAATTAACTCCTATTTTAAATAACATATGACATCTTTTCCTTTATTTTATCTAATTTTAAATACCAATTCGACAATATGAAAATACTTCCTTCATTCAC
>JBFMAM010000545.1:0-1068 GCA_040755805.1 Nitrospirota bacterium | reverse complement strand
TATGGCTTTTTTACAACGAAATTTCATAGTTGTGTCATAAATTTGTCGTGATTTCATGGTAAAGATTATAGCGTACTGTACCCACAGCTTTCAACCCTTTTTGAAAATATTTTTTAATGGATCTCACTCTTCCGGAAGAAAATTCCTCAGAAAATAAGCTCTGGCAATGGTTTGTAACATAGTGCCTCCAGAGAAAAAATAGAACTGGCTCTTAGTCCTCCCTGGGAGAAGTAAGAGCCAGTTCTATTTATCTATATTATTCTGCTGTTTCCAGTTCTATTACTCTGAAAGACAGTCCCTTAAGCCGTTCGTCTAACCGCTTATAAATCCTGTCCTGTTCATCCAGGAGAAGGGTTAAATTGTCCTGTTGTGTTTTTTCTACCTTATCAAACCTTAAATTTACTTCTGTTCTAAATTGCTCCTGACCTTTCTTAAGGTCCTTTAGCTCATTCAATATTAAATCTAACTTTTCATCCATTCTCTTCACCTCATTCCATGAATTCTACCGGGTCAGGTGCTATCCCTTCCGGAACTGGAAATTATTCCCATCAAAACCCTATAGCCTCCAGTATTCCCATTGCCGATTTCCTGTTAAGCTCCTTCTCCTTGTCCGGCAGGGAGAAGTATTCTGTATTCATCTTCTGAGTTAATCTTCCGACATCTGACTTTTTAACTGTTACACCTCCTCCAGGGTTTAATACTGCCACCTGGAAGAGAAGATATTCTAACCAGTCTGACCATAATCTATCATGGATATAAGCCGCTAATTTCTCAATGGCCTGGCTCCTGTCCATCTGGAGACTTCCTTTATAGGCTCTTGCCAGTGCCCTTTCTATAATGCCTTCCTGATACTCATGGATTTTTTTAATACTGCATTTAGTTCCTAATTCTTCTTGCAATGGCATAGTATTATTAATTTTCTCTACCATTTTCTTTGCTATTTTTTTACAGTTCATTGCTCTGCCTCCCATAATTATCTTTATCGGCCTTCATTCCTGCCGGTCTCATAAGCCTCCAGAAGTGCCTTTTCTATGATACTTTCCTGCTCTTCGTGTATCTTTCCCATTG
>JBFMAM010000544.1:0-1069 GCA_040755805.1 Nitrospirota bacterium | reverse complement strand
TGCTGCAAAAGTTCTTGAAAGCCTTGATGTTTCATTGAAAAAGGTCAGACAGGAAGTTGAAGCCATTGTAGGAAAAGGCGGAAAAACATCTCTTGAAGAAATGGTTTTTACGCCCAGAGCTAAAAGAGTCATAGAACTTGCTTTTGAAGAAGCACGTCAATTAGCTCATAATTATATAGGAACAGAACATCTTCTTTTAGGTCTTGTCAGGGAAGGTGAGGGTGTTGCCGCAAGGGTTCTTGTTAATCTCGGTGTTGATAGTGACAGAATTCGAGAGCAGATAATAAGACTTCTCGGAGCTAAGACCGTTTCTCAGCCCGTTAAGGAGAGAACAAAAACGCCTACCCTTGATTCTTACGGCAGAGATCTTACCGAAATGGCAAGGAAAAATAAACTTGATCCCGTTGTGGGAAGAGAAACTGAAACTCAGAGAGTTATTCAGGTATTGAGCAGGAGAACGAAAAATAATCCTGCCCTCATAGGTGAGCCGGGGGTCGGTAAGACTGCCATCGTAGAAGGCCTTGCCCAGAGGATTACAAAAGGGACGATACCTGAATTATTAAAGGATAAAAGAGTTATAAGCCTTGATCTTGCAGGAGTTGTGGCTGGAACTAAATACAGGGGTGAATTTGAAGGAAGAATGAAAAGGGTTATGAGTGAAATAAAAGCTGCTGCAGGCGAAATTATACTCTTTATCGATGAACTCCATACCCTTGTCGGCGCAGGCGCCGCAGAGGGAGCCATAGATGCTTCCAATATCTTAAAACCCGCCCTTGCAAGGGGTGAACTTCAGTGCATAGGAGCCACCACTCAGGAAGAGTTCAGAAAATATATAGAAAAAGATCCTGCCCTTGGGAGACGTTTTCAGCCCATTCAGGTTAGAGAACCAAACTCTGAAGAGAGCATTGAAATTTTAAAGGGTCTCAGAGACAGATATGAGGCCCATCACAGGGTAAAAATAACCGATGAAGCAATAAAACTTGCAGTCCGCCTTGCCGACAGATATATTACCGACAGATTTTTACCGGACAAAGCCATCGATCTTATTGACGAAGCAGGGGCAAAGGTA
>JBFMAM010000543.1:0-1069 GCA_040755805.1 Nitrospirota bacterium | reverse complement strand
AGGCCGTGGATGTTCCGAGGGAAATTAAAAGGTCCATGTTGGCTACCCGTTTCTTTATTGCATGATAAGCTCCAACGAAAAATCCCTTCCCTCCAAAAATCATAATCGGCGTGGTGATTATAAACAGCCACACGCCCCATGTAAACCATGGAAGCCATGGGACAGGAACCCATGTAAGAATTGTTGCGCCTGCTGCAAGGCCCAGAAATACTGCTGCCCTGAAGATCGCCAGAGCAAGAACCCCTGTGAGGGCAATGGTGACCCGCCTTTTCATTGACTTCAATTCTTTTTCGGGAGCCTCGAATGTCCTTACACAGCTTTCACTGCAGAAATAATATGTCCTTCCTCCAACTGCCCTTTTAATTGAGCGCTCTTTTGGAATAACCATTCCACATATCGGATCCTTAGCCATTTCCATAAATCCCCCCCTGCCCCCCTTTGTTAAAGGAGGGGTGGGGGGGATTATACCAATATATGCCTCCGGGTCTTTATCAAAAGACTCTTTACACGGTATTGAGCAAAAATAGTAGGTAGTGCCTTTGTACGTTGATGTGGCAACAGCATCTTTTTCTTCTATGGTCATCTTGCATACAGGGTCTATAACCTTCATCTCTTCCTCCCTACGCCAAACATAGTAAAGCCCCACCCGCGCAGTCCTCGCACCCTGCGAGAGTAGGGTGCGGGTTTTACTTAAATTGAGCGATCTTTATGTATAAACCGTTCAAAATTGTCATTCTGAGCGAAGCGAAGAATCTCTCTTTAAGTGATTGAGACTTCGTCGTGAGCTCAGTCGAACGATTGCCACGTCGCTCCGCACTCGCAATGACGACATTAAAAAGAATCGCTCAATTTAGACTTTAATTATATCAACATCTACATCATTCATCAAAAAAATGAACCCTATAGTTGCAAAAGATGTAGTATCTCTAATGCAACTACAGGGAAAACATGCACCAAAACTATTTTATTTTTGCATCTCTGACATCATTTTCTGCATCTGTATCATTTTATCTTGCAGCATCTTCATGTCTTTTTCTGAGGCCATACCCTTTCCCATCATCTTAGACAT
>JBFMAM010000542.1:0-1071 GCA_040755805.1 Nitrospirota bacterium | reverse complement strand
TGAGTTAGCCGATAAAAACTTTACAGGAATCGGCATTTCTCTTGGCGCCGGGATGGTCAACGTCTGCTTGAGTTATATATCTGTGCCCATTTTCAAGTTTTCGGTTACCAAGGCCGGTGACTGGATAGACCAGCAGGTTGCTGTGGCAGTAGATGAGGCAGCTAGCCGTGTATCGGCGATAAAGGAGTCTTCTCTTGATTTAAGTAAGGAAAGGGACCTGAGCAAGATAGAAAGCGCCTTCTCTATATATTACAATCACCTTATTGAGTATGTAATTGAAAATATAAAGCAGGAGTTTAATAAAGTAGGGGGAATGCCAGGTATGGTTGAGCCTATGACTATTGTGCTATCCGGGGGCACTTCACTTCCAAATGGTTTTAGGGAGAGGTTTAAAAAGATTCTGGATCAGTTGAAACTGCCTGTTCCGATTGGCGAGGTAAGGATGGCAGCACAACCTTTGAGGTCAGTAGCTAAAGGTGCCTTGATTGCCGCCAGTGCAGATGAAGGCTAAAATGAGTGTAAAAGAAGGAAAATATATCTATTGCATAATAGCCGAGGGAGAACGAAAAAAGTTTGGCAGTCTCGGGATTGGTGGAATAGGAAATGAATTGTATACTGTTTGTTTTAATGATATTGCCGCAGTAGTTAGTAGCTCTCCAATTAAAAAATATCCTGTCTCAAGAGAAAATTTGATTCCCCATGAGCGCGCTATTGAAGAGGTGATGAAGACCCATACAGTCTTGCCTGTAAGATTCGGCACTATTGCTGAAGATGAGGAGAAAGTGAAAAAGATATAGAAAAAGAACATGATAGATTCCTCGACTTATTAGAAAATATGGAAGGCAAAAAAGAACTTGGGCTTAAGGCAATTTTTAGAGAGGATGTTATATATAAAGATATCTTAGAAAAATATGAAGATATAAAGGTGTTAAAAGAAAAAATTGCAGCACTACCTCCTGAGAAGACATATTATCAACGTATAGAAATAGGAGAGATGGTTGAGGCTGCTCTACAGAAAGAGAAAGAGATTTATAAAGGAGATATTTTAGATACTCTATCGCCTTTAGCGTT
>JBFMAM010000541.1:0-1073 GCA_040755805.1 Nitrospirota bacterium | reverse complement strand
ACCACAAGGAGTAAGACTATATAAAATACCATCTCTTATGAGAAGTCCTTTTTTGACTAAGGAATTACAGAGTTGTTCTGCATAAGCAGATGAAACAGGAGGTGCCATATTCCTGGCCACCGCAACCCTGTCAGCCCGACTTAATTCTTTAACTACTTCCAATGCCTCTCGTTCACTTCCTGATACTGAGCCAACCGGTACTTCTTTTACCTTACTTTTAAATTTCTCTTCAACAAAACTACCAACTTCTTCTAAATAATAAATTTCCTCCTTTACCCTGTTAGAAACAGTCACAACACCTCTCCCTCGACAGGTTATGCAGACAAGTTTATTAGTGGGTTCAGCCCCTGTTCCTCGACAATGAGGACATATCTCTATAGGCTCTTCCACATGAATGACTCCTTTACCCCTACAGGCTGTGCAGGTAACATTAGTCCTGGGTCTTTCTTCTCCTCTTCCTCTGCAATAAGCGCACTTAACTGCCGGCGGCTCAACAGAGACTGTCGCCTTGCCTTTACAGACAGAACACTTTGAGCCCTTGGGTTTCTCACCTGTCCCATTGCAAAATCCACAAGGATATATCTCGTCTTCCAAAATCTCACCTACTTGATGGCTAGCGTATTGACCTGCTGGTCCTAATTTAACCGGTTGCCATATCCATTCATCCTTTAATTTTTTTATACCAGTCTTTCCGGTGCGTATCCTTTTATATGAGCTTGGATCCCATTCCCAATCCATTTTACCTCCTCGCTTCCATGTCGGTTGTTTACGGTTTACCCGTCCCTAGCTTTTTGCTCGAAACTGTCTACTGTTTACAGTTTCTTACCGTAAGCCGTACACCGTTAACCGTAAACCAACTTTAATAGTTCCAATCCATCTTCTTTATATGTCCAGGGATCTTTTTTCCTTCCTTAGCTTTTGTATTCGTCTGCTCTTCTGATTCCTCTATGCCGCCTTTAGGAACTTTAGGTAGATTTTTTTCTATTCGCTTCATATCTTTTTTTACATCCTTCCAATTCTCTGAGACGTACTTCTGCTTCTTGTACAAGATTTCACCATATTTTTCCAATCGC
>JBFMAM010000540.1:0-1075 GCA_040755805.1 Nitrospirota bacterium | reverse complement strand
CTGTCCTTTTCCTTTATACTGTTCAGGAGCGGCATATCCAGGAGAACCATAACTGAAAGTATCAGTATTCTTATCAGGATTATAATAACGGGCTATTCCGAAATCCACGAGTTTTGCCTTACCATCAGGAGTAATAATAATATTTGATGGTTTTAAATCTCTGTAAACTATAGGTTTCTCAAATGAATTATGAAGATAATCTATAATCTCACAGAGTTCTATGGACCACCTTATGGCCTTATCTTCCGCAACCGATTTATCAGAAGAATTTATAATCTCCTCCAGAGTCTTCCCTTCTATATAATCCATTACAAGATAATCATTTCCGCCCTGACTAAAAATGCCATACATCTTAGGAAGTCCAGGATGGTCGAATTTAACCATAAACTCTGCTTCTCTATGGAATATCTCTCTTGCAGTATTCTCATCCAGTCCGGCAGCTTTAGTGAAAATGAGTTCTTTTACTACAAACTGTTTATCATCTTTAATTCTCTCAACAAGATAGACATTTCCCATAGCACCTTTACCCAGGAGCTTTACGACTCTGTAAATATTATTAAGGACAGTTCCGGTTTCAAGAGACATATGGATCACCTCTCAGAGTATTATATCACAGGTATTAACAATGAGGGTCACTTCTGTAATTGTCATAAAAAAAGAAGATTTTTGCCCCTGAACAGTTCAGAATAAAATCTTGCCTTAACTGTGTCAAAAGGCACAGATCATTTTTAAACAAATTTTCCTCCGGTGCCATCAGACACTTATTACTATTCACCCTCTTGATATTATGTATATAGAAAGAAAAAACAAAATAAAAAAACGGAGGTAATGAAAATGCCAATAGGAGACACAATCGGAAACACAGTAAACAGAGGAGTTCAGACAGTCAGAAATGCAGGAAGAACAGTAGAAAGAGGAGCTCAGACGGTTAGAAATACAACAGCAACTGTTGTAGATACAGTTTCAGATACGGTAGGCAGAGGAGTAAGAGAAGTTGGAATTTACACAGAAGCCGCTGGTGAAGTAGCGGGTGAATATATAAATGATGCCAGAAATACCAGAGTGGGCCGGGAAG
>JBFMAM010000539.1:0-1077 GCA_040755805.1 Nitrospirota bacterium | reverse complement strand
AAGTAGGTTTTAATATGTCAATTAATCGTTTATGTGTTCTTATTTCAAAATGCTCTCTTGACTTTTTATTTATATGAGGAGAACGTAATACGCAAAATATCTCCTTATGATTTGGCAAAGGAATAGGGCCAGATACATCTGCTCCCGTACCTTTTGCAGTCTGTACAATCCTTGAAGCAAATTGATCGAGAATGTTATGATCGTATGCTTTCAGGCGAATTCGTATTTTCTGCTTTGCCATTTTCTCACCTCTAATCTAAAATTTTAGTAACAACTCCGGCTCCTACAGTTCTGCCACCCTCACGAATAGCAAACCTTGAACCCTGCTCAATGGCTGACGGAGTTATTAACTCTATTGTCATTTTTATATTGTCTCCAGGCATTACCATCTCTACTCCATCCGGTAATGTTACTGAACCGGTCACATCGGTCGTCCTTAAATAAAACTGTGGACGATATCCCTTGAAGAATGGTGTGTGACGACCACCTTCCTCTTTCGATAATACATAGACTTCACTCTCGAATTTTCTCTGCGGTTTTATACTTCCAAGTTTCGCCAATACCTGACCTCTCTCGATCTCTTCTCTGCCTACTCCTCTTAACAGTATTCCCACATTGTCTCCGGCCATTCCCTGATCCAATGTCTTACGGAACATCTCTACTCCCGTTACTACTGTCTTCTTTATCTCATCATGGAAACCTACTATCGCTACTTCTTCTCCTACCTTCACGACTCCCCTCTCTATCCTTCCGGTTGCTACTGTTCCACGACCTGTTATCGTGAATACATCTTCCACCGGCATTAAGAACGGTTTGTCTACATCTCTCTTCGGTTCAGGTATGTAGCTATCCAATGCATCTACTAATTCCCATATCGCTTTTGACCATTCTCCATCTCTTGAAGTCTGACCTGTCTCTACTACCTTTAAGGCCGAACCTCTTACTACGGGTATGTCATCACCGGGGAACTGATATGAACTTAATAATTCTCTTACCTCTAACTCTACAAGATCCACTAATTCCGGATCATCTACCATATCTACCTTATTTAAAAATACTATTATATACGGCACTTCT
>JBFMAM010000538.1:0-1081 GCA_040755805.1 Nitrospirota bacterium | reverse complement strand
TCGAATCTCCTGAGAAAATCACCCATTGTGGTCGGATGCGGTATGCCTCCATGCCTCCAGATAGTTTTAAAGTTCTCTTCCTCTCTCAAAACAACAAGGTCATCAAGACAGACGCCGCCGGTTATCAGGAATATAATAATAAGGGACGGTTCTAATTTTATCCAATTTTATCCATCTGCATCCTTTCTTGGCCTACCTATTGGTTTTATCACTGCTCCAACTTTATATTGCGTTGCCACTTTCTCTATGAAATCGTCACTTCCATACACTGCCCTTCTGTTCATCTCACCTTTCATCGCATCCTTATCCCTAAGCATTCCCCTTATAAATTCCCTGTATTTCTTTCTACGCTGTGTTTTATTTCTCGATAATTCCTTGTAAATTGAATGTTCATCTACAAGAGAATCTTTCCTCCCGTAAGCATAGGTATTGTAACTGCTCCACTTATATTCTTTGGGATCCTCTATTATCTTTGCCCTAACAGGGTTTAATTCGACATAGCTCCCACAAGCTAGTAAGTAATTATCCTTTGATATTATGATGCTCTTGTACCTGTCCTGCCAGAAATGACCTATATGCCTGTATTTGATTTTGTAGTACTGAGCATATGACAAGTTTATTCCTTTCATTATCTCCGATAGGTTCCCGCCGTTCTGTGTTGTCTCAAGAACAAGATGAACATGATTCCTCATTAATACATAATGGTAAAGCTTAAACTTATATTTCTCTTTGTACCTCTGAAGTATCTCTACATATTTTTTGTAGTCTTTCCTGTCTCTAAAAACATCTTCTCGATTGTTACCTCTCGTCAGGATGTGATATACATGTTCATTTGGTGCTATCCTCGCAGTTCTTGGCATGTCGATAATCTATTAGATTTACTCGTTTTTTGTCAATAAAATAGAACCGTCCCCTTTTTATTCCTTTTTATTTTATATATCTTCCCCTCCCTTGATGGGAGGGGAAGATATAAATTAGATGAGGGTTTTATGGTCTAATTATTGATTAAAGCCCCTGCATTGTCAAGGGACTTTCTCGATCGGGAAGTGTCTCCAATCCCAAGATTGAGATTCTTTACCTC
>JBFMAM010000537.1:0-1082 GCA_040755805.1 Nitrospirota bacterium | reverse complement strand
CAAAACGCCCGCCGTATATACCAAAATACCCTTTTCTGTCAGGTAATCTTTTTATATTATCCCTCCTATCTCAGAGAAATTATTATAGCCTATATCCGGTAAATATTACACATGTTCTATTACAGGCTATTGAAAAAGGAGAGAAAAGATAAAAACGCACCCTAAAGGGTGCGGCTACATTCCTGTCTTTTTAAGAAGGGATTACCTTTGAGGAATTTCAAGTTCTTTTATTTCTTGTGTCTTTTTATTCCTATCCTCTAATAGCGTTTTAGGGACATTTTCGGAGCAAATTATGCAAGGGTTTTCCCTAAATCTTGTTAAGCCTAACACCCGAGGCGAGACGCCTCGGCTATTTTTAACAGTTTACTCTTATTCATACGTGACTTCAAATGTTGCCGATCCGAAGGCAGAACCTGAACGAACCTCTACATCCCCTTTATATTCAAGCCAACCTGACTGATAATCGAAACGAAGAGTATAGGTCCCGGATTCATCTGTTTCTGCATCAAATGGAGAATTCACAGCTTCAGGCGTCTCACATTTCGGATCTTCGCATTTGTATAGCTGTACCAGGTCTGTGGGATCTGGTTTGGCCCATGGAAAGGAGATTGTAATCTTTATATCTCCGAGAGGAGTTCCATTAGAATCCTTAACAAGAATGGTAAAATATTGTGTGTGTGTGGCTTCATCGCCTGAATCAGTTATTGTCACGGTTTCGGGATTTATTGTGATTGTCGAATCGGGTGGTGCACTTACAGAGCCCCCACAACCCCAGAAAAGAACAGTAAACAGTAAACAGTAAACAGTAAACAGTAAGAAATAGCTTTTTTTCATCTTTCCTCCTAACTCAAGATGCATGATACATGTTTTTTTAAATCCCCTTAAATCCCCCCATCTCCCCCTTTACTAAAGGGGGGCAAAGGGGGATTACTAAAAGGGGTAGGGGGATTTGTCCTGCATCGTGCATCCTGTATCTTGCATCTTAATATATTTCATTCTGGTTTCTGCATAATCCTTGGGGTAATAAATATTAGCATTTCACTTGTCTCATCTGTAGTCTTCCTGTTCTTGAATAACCAGCC
>JBFMAM010000536.1:0-1086 GCA_040755805.1 Nitrospirota bacterium | reverse complement strand
AGGATGTGCCAGAGGACCTTTCCCGACTCCTGAATTGCCCACTGCCACTCCTCTTCCCATAACCCCCACATCTACTGGCCCAACCTCCACACCTGCTGGCCCTCAAAATGTCCTTGAAATTACGTTTAAGATGAACGGCACTATTGATAAATACCACGGCTATTATATATTTGCCTTTAACCGTCCGTCTATTGTCGAAACGGAAGCTGACCCAATATCTACGAATAGCGAATTCTGGACTGATTTTGTAAGCTTCGGTCCTGTGCCTCCACAGCTTTCAGATTACATCAGGCGTCAGCGTCTGGTAGACGGAGATATAACATCTGACTGGAATAAAACAGTCTTTACCTTTACTGCGGGAACTGTATCGAGTCAGCAGATACAGATTCTTATGCCCCTTTCGACTCTCGGTAATCCCAAATCTCTTTATTTCAATTTCATAACTGCCGATGCAAATTCTGTCCCGAGAGATGCCCTGGGAATTAACCTTGGAAGCACTACTGACAGTGTTCTGGTTAATCTTACGGATCTTAATAAAACAACAACAGTATCGGATATTATCGGAGATTATGTAACAAATCCCGCTCCGCCGACAGACTTTAACCCTCCTTCTTATGATATTGTTTCCGGAACCATAATATTAAAGCAGATTTAAAAACTTAAATTTGATGTTGAGTTCTGTATATTCTGAAGTAAAGGCAAAATAGGTCCCGATGATGATGAGCCTATTGTAAAGCTTTCATGAGGGAAGGCTTTTATTGCTACCTGCAATATGAGTTCATCTCTGTATGTCCTGTATACAAGTGACCAGAACCAGCAATGACAGTCTTTTGTTAATTTAAAATCCTGGTTTCCGAATTTATGGTTATAAAAATTATATGTACTTGCATATTCAAATCTCCATTCGGGATGGAACTGCAAATCAAGTTTCGTATCAAAGGTCTGGGCCTGGTGCTGATTTAAATCATAGGCAAAGGCAAAATTAAATAGCAGATCATGTCTTGGTTTTAAATCGACCCTTGTCACAAGGGGATTATAGGTGCTGTTCGTCAGATTGTATCCCGTATTGACTGACAGTTTCCAAAT
>JBFMAM010000535.1:0-1091 GCA_040755805.1 Nitrospirota bacterium | reverse complement strand
AGGAAGAATTAAAGAAGGGTTTTATGGGTAAGGCCAATCAAATAGCCTCTGTAATGTCTAATCTGTGTTGCAGTTTGAGGAACTTGCATTCTGTCTTGAATGAGTTATGAAACACTACTTTAAAGGGTTTTAAGTTTAAGATGAAAAGCAAGAAAGTAGTATTGAAAGTTTTACTGATATTTTTTGCTTTATGCCTGGCTTCATGTGTACCGGCCTATAGTAGACATGCTACTGAAAGTTATAAGGAGAAACTCATGACCTGGCATGAGTTCGAAGATATAGACGATACTAAAATAGCAGTTTTTATTAGTGGTTATATGGTGGGCTATAGAAGAGGAATTGTTGCTGGAAGGCGTGAGGGAATTATGGAAACAACGGGTATACTTCCAGAATTTGGTGTTAAGCCGGATATAGGAGAAAAAATCTCTGAAAGATCTCTCGAAAAGGCGAACATATATACACTAGAACTTTTGCAAGGTACGCATGCAAGGCTTGATAGGGACCCTCTTTATTATGTCAAGGAATTGAGAAGTTTTTTCCAGGCCTATCCATTGTGTAAAGGCAAAGATTTCAGGCTTATTCTTTGGAGGCTTATAGAAGTATGGGATAAAGAATACCCGCTGAAAACAACCTATAAAGAGATAGGAGATAGGTGTTCGAACTCTTGGTGAAGCCATTTTGACTGAAAAATGCCTCATTCAGACATTTCAGGATAAATCACATCTATTACGTTCACCTTTTCATGGCCTCTAAGAGGCTTGCAGAAAGCTATAGAGGTTTAAAAGACCTTTCCTTTACCCTCAAGAGCTTGCAGAGAATAGAATAAGGAATTATAGGATAGGTCTTACACACAGTTGACAACAGTGATAATATAATTTATCATTAATATAGTCATGAATGTTCTTTATAAATTAGCATTCAGGAAATTTGTAAAAAAGCAGACCAGACCATTTCAACTTGTCATTGAAGATGAGACAGAAAAAATATTAAAAGATCCTGAAATAGGAGAGTCTAAGAAAGGAGACCTGGCAGGATTCAGGGTTCATAAGTTTGTATTTCAAAAACAGAAATATTTGATTGCCTATAAAATG
>JBFMAM010000534.1:0-1092 GCA_040755805.1 Nitrospirota bacterium | reverse complement strand
GGCAACTATGAGAGCAACGGCTGAATTCATAAGGACTATATCGCGTTTTGGCCCTCTTTCACCGTTAAGGATGGAGAGGATAATAGCTGCGTTGTCCTCCTTGTTGCCACCACGAATAAATTCAATCTTGCTTCTCCTGATACCAAAATCCTTTGGTTCTATATAGAAGGTTTCGGTCCTTCCATCTTTAAATCTTGAAATCCTTGTTTTATCAGAGATGCTTATCTCATCAAGCCCGTCGTTGCCATGAATAACCATTACATCAACTGCACCTAAGTTTCCTAGAACCATTGCAAGTGTCTCTGTAAGCTTATCAGCAAACACACCGAGTATCTGCCTCCTTGCACCAGCAGGGTTTGTTATCGGGCCGAGGATATTGAATATAGTCCTTATCCCCATCTCACGCCGTGGGCCAATAGCATATTTCATTGCTGGATGGAATAAGGGCGCAAAGAGGAATCCAAAACCTGTTTCAAAAAGGCATCTCTCTACCTTCTCAGGTGGCAGATCTATTTTTATACCAAGTGCCTCAATGACATCGGCACTCCCTGACTGGCTCGAGACGGAACGATTCCCGTGTTTTGCAACAGGCACGCCTGCGCCTGCAACCACGATGGCTGTTGTTGTTGAGATATTGAATGTATTTGCCATGTCGCCACCAGTGCCACAGGTGTCGAGGACTCCCTCAGGTGCCTTGATTGGTGTTGCCTTCTCCCTCATAATCCTCGCTGCACCTGTTATCTCCTCGACAGTCTCGCCTTTAATCCTCAGGGCTGTTAGGAATGCCCCGATCTGGGCATCTGTAGTTTTCCCCTCCATTATCTCCTTCATACACTCAGCCATCTCGGCTTCTGAAAGGGTTATATTGTCAACAAGCATGTTTATTGCCTCTTTAATCATGAGTACCCTCCACTCTTAATCCGAAAAATGTGTTTAAGAAACCACAGAGAGCACAGAGATAATTTCTACAATTTAAAATTTTTAACTCTTAAGCGGTTCTCTGTGTTCTCTTAATTTAATCTATAGAATATTAATACTCAATCTTTCAATGAACTACCCGCAGCTGAGCTGCGATATATCTAATCTGTCATT
>JBFMAM010000533.1:0-1093 GCA_040755805.1 Nitrospirota bacterium | reverse complement strand
CTCACTACTTGCTCTTCGTTTTTAAAATTTAATTTTAGTTTAAATTATAAATTAAATT
Source organism: Nitrospirota bacterium (assembly GCA_040755805.1). Classification (GTDB taxonomy): domain Bacteria; phylum Nitrospirota; class Thermodesulfovibrionia; order Thermodesulfovibrionales; family SM23-35; genus JBFMAM01. Next base: position 1,035 of record JBFMAM010000533.1, on the reverse strand, counting down.
TCAACTTGACTAAGTGAATATAATTTGTATAATTAGGCTTACTACTGTGAAAACCTGATAAAGTATTGCACTCCTACAGCGGCAGCGATTACCGAACAGATATGTAGTATGGATACACGATCGATTTAAAACGTATAGACTGAATATGAATCTTAAAAATCTCTTATCAGAAAAGAAATCTGCCATTTTGAAAAGATGGTTTGAGGTAATACTGGAGACTTATTCTGCTGACACTTCAAGCTTTTTGAAAAGGCAGAAGAACCGTTTCGCAAATCCAGTAGGATATACCATCTCACAGGGAGTAGATGGTCTCTTCGAAGAACTCCTCCAGGGAAGTAATTCTGACAGGATTTCTCTCTTTCTCGACAATATTATTAGGATCAGAGCGATTCAGGATCTTTCGCCCTCCCAGGCTATTGGCTTCATCTTCCTTCTAAAGAAAGTAATTAGAAAGGAGCTGGCAAAAGAGATCCGGGAAGACGGGCTCTCTGAGGAGTTGCTAACACTTGAATCCAGAATAGATGACCTTGCCCTTCTCTCCTTTGATATATACATGAAGTGCCGGGAGAAGATTTACGAGCTCAAGGCAAACGAAGTGAGAAACAGGACATTTGGTCTGCTGAAAAGGGCAAATCTGCTATATGAGCTCAAGGAGCAGGAGACGGATCTCGAAGACGGCAATATTGATAATCTATATGAAACGAGGTGAGATTAAATGAACTTCGGACTTTCTTTTTGGTTTTCCTTTTTTGCAGTCATAGCACTTGTTTTGATTGTTTTTGTGGGAGTGGCAGGGGCGAATCTGCATCTCCTGTTTGGAGTTATTATACCTTATGCGGCCTTCGCCATTTTCATCATTGGAATTATTTATCGCATAGTGGGATGGGGACGAGCACCAGTCCCATTCCGCATACCTACAACCGCTGGTCAGGAGAAATCCCACCCATGGATCAAGCAAAATAAAATTGATAGTCCATCGAGCGCTTTAGGCGCTTTTGTGAGGATGGCCTTTGAGGTGCTTCTTTTTCGTTCCCT
>JBFMAM010000532.1:0-1095 GCA_040755805.1 Nitrospirota bacterium | reverse complement strand
CGAAGGCCGAGTTTGCAAATTCGAGCGACAGAGCCTTAGACTGGTCAGAGATTTCGTTTACTAAGCGAAAGGGCATTCTCCAGACTCTAAGTATCACGGAATTGGAGATGCTTCCTTTTTCTATTTCAGAACTCCTTTTTTCCATGTTCTGTCATCCCCTCGATATCCTGTATATTATGACATCGTTGTATCCATTCAGTGAAGCATGCAGAGAATCCCGAAAGCATTCAGGACGGACAAGCCGAAATGACGGAACCATAACTTATGCAATTAAGTCTGGGCTTGCCAGGAAGGTTATGGTTATGTATAATTACAATAAGAATTCAAGGGGTCAAGGATTCAATTGGCATCGTAACCCTAACCCCGTTAGAGATAATAGCTCTAACGGGGTAACCGTATTACGAGTAGAATATAGCGTTAGGGTTATCCGTAAGAAGGCCTAAATAATTATTATGGCAATAAAACTCGCCATAGGTTGTCACAGCTACCTTTTTGGTGAAGGTCTGAAGAGGCTTTTTGAGGATGAAAGTGAAATAGATGTTATCGGGATATTCAATGAAGGTACAGACTTAAAAGAGATAGTAAAGCTTAATCCTGATTTAATCCTTACTGACCTTAATATCTCTCTTGGCTTTCCTGAGGATTTTGCGATTGATAATCAGGTAAAAATCCTTCTCATAGGCGACAGGACAACATGGCACTCTATAGAGGATAAGCAGATAGTGGAGCTGGTCTCGAGAGGGGTAGTTGGCATCCTTCCCCCTGGCGCTGATTCAGGTCTTTTGAAAAAGGCAGTAAAGGCCGTCTCTTCAGGAGAGCTGTGGATAGATCGTAAAACCATTAAGACTATCCTCTCTTCGAGGAGCCTTTTAGAAAAGAAGGTAAATCTTACCAGGAGGGAAAAAGAGATAGTGTCCCACATCTGCCATGGATACAGGAATAAGGAGATTGCCCAGAAGCTCAATATCAGTGAACAGACAGTGAAGTCCCATTGTAACCGGATTTACAAAAAACTTGGCGTCTCAGATAGGCTCCAGCTTGCCATTCACTCCTACAAGATATGGCCTGAATTTAACCAGAGGATTAAAACATGAG
>JBFMAM010000531.1:0-1097 GCA_040755805.1 Nitrospirota bacterium | reverse complement strand
TAGAAACATATGTCCAACCAGCATCATAATTCCTGTGGGTGCACTCCCCCATCTCCACAGAACGAGGCTTCTTATACCTCGCCCAAAGAATTTGCTCCCCCTGAATAACCTCATATCCCTGAATCCCAGCTCCATCTAAAATGGCTCGCAGCTCTGACTCACTTCCAGAACTTTGACCAAAAAATGCCATCCCATTGGGTACCAGCACCCTTACCACATCACCAAGATTAATACCACTCTCAGATACCTTGGACAACTTATCAACTACCAACAAATTCACTAAATTCTCAGCATAAGCAAAATAAGGCCCCTTGAAATAAGAAACCGACACCTGACCATATTGCCTACGCTCCATTAAATACTCACGCGCCTGCTCTACATAAGAACTATCAACACATAATCCGTGAACAAGATATTTGCCCTTATCTGCCAGCGCAGATGTAAGCCCACCATCACTGCAACCCAAATGAACACATAATGCAGGCACCCTCTTTGTCCCCCCCAAAGATATAATCTCATCAGCCAAACTATCATAATCAACCACATCCTGAGAAAAGACTATCGCCACTACAACAAAAAGTATTATTAAACCTACAGCACTTCTCTTCCTGAACACTTCTCCAGTTAGAAATCTATTAACTCCTTCGCAATTCATAAAAATGTCTCCTTCTTAAAAAAAATTACAACTCACTCTACCACAGCCTAAACTAGGCAACTCCTTCTTAAAACTTGGCAGAATTGAACAAATTCACCTCCTCTCCAAAAAGTTCCTCTCACCTTGAGGCCTGCCTCGCCTTTGGCACATATAAGCAGGACTACCTTTCCAGTCATAACAGAAACCTTCACGGCAAGGCAAGCACAAACCACCACTTAATACAACTCAATCAACTATTCAGGAATATCAAAATCTCTCAAAAGAAAAAAACTCTAAATAGTTCTCGCTGAAAAAGTGAAAGTTATATAATTGTTGTTTGACATTATCAGAGAATGAGGGGGTTGTGCAACCGAGATGATCCCACGGATCGGATTTCCCGCCGTAATTGAATTGTTTTTCATGTCAATCTCCATAAATTGAAGCTGAAAATCGAGAATCCGAC
>JBFMAM010000530.1:0-1105 GCA_040755805.1 Nitrospirota bacterium | reverse complement strand
ATATAAAGACCAGAGCGACACGAAGTCCAATCTGGCATTAGCTTACCCGCCGTCCCGATGAGCAAAATGGAGCGTCAGCGACATTTTGCTCATCTTGTTCACAATTACACTCAGGTGCAACTTTTATCCCAAATTTGGGGTTGTAGTTGCACCAAGGTGCGGATATTTCGCATCTGGCTGAAGAGCGAAATATCTACCCCCGATCAAACTTTGTCACTATCACCTCCCTCGATCTCAAGATTGTCCAGAGGGCTTCTTATTTTACCTAAACTTCTGGTACTTATATGAGTATATATTTCCGTTGTTTTGCTACTTGCATGGCCTAATAGTTCCTGAATGTATCTTAAATCTACTCCGCTTTCAAGTAAATGTGTTGCAAAACTATGCCGTAGGTCGTGAACTGACACGTCTTTTTCTATGCCAGCCCTATCGCATGCCTGATCAAACACCTTCTCAATCGTCCTTTTGGAAATATGCCTGCCGGCCTTTGCCCCTTCAAAAAGCCATCTCTGAGGTTCGTACCGCTTTATATAGCGATCGATTATTTCAATCGCCTTTTCGGAAAGAAGCGTATACCTGTCTTTTCTCCCCTTTGCTCCCTTTACGAAGATGAGCATCCTATTCCGATCAAGATTCGCCAGTTCCAAGCGCGCAACTTCACCAAGCCTCAAACCACTAGAATATATGGTCATCAGGATTGCTTTGTGCTTGAGATTCGCCGTTCTTGTCATCATCCGACTGACTTCCTCTTTACTCAAGACTTCAGGCAGCTTTTTGTCCTTTCGGGGCCTTTTGACTTCGTATACGAATTTCTTTTTAAGCAGTGTTCCATAATAAAATTTCAGGGCATTGATAGCCTGATTGAGTGTGGATGTTGCAGATTGTCTATCTTCGGCAAGATAAAGAAGGTAGTCTTTTATGTCGGACTCGGCAACATCATGAGGAGCCTTTTTGACAAAGTTTAGAAAATCCCTGTTGTAATAAAGATAGCCTTTTACGGTCTTGTAGCTGTATTTCCGTGAGACGAGTTCTCTACGGAGGTCTTGAAAATTATACCCCTCACCCTTACCCCCTCCCGAAAGGGGCGAGGGAACAGGAGTGGAAA
>JBFMAM010000529.1:0-1108 GCA_040755805.1 Nitrospirota bacterium | reverse complement strand
CGTCTAAGTGGCTCTGGTTAGCGGCGTTAGCCTTTCACTGGACTTTTCTTATCATTCTCATCAGACATCTAAGGTTATTCACCGAGCCTGTGCCTACCCTTGTGAAGCAGATTGAGTCTATGGATTCCTTTTTCCAGGTATCTCTATTGGGTGCGCCCTTACTTTATATAACAAATATAGTCTTTTTGCTGGCTGTGACCTATCTCTTCCTCAGAAGGGTTGTTATTCCGCAGGTACGCTATATCTCCCTTCCTGCTGACTACTTTCCTCTCCTTTTGATATTGAGCATTGGAATTACAGGTGTCCTCATGAGATATTTTTTCAAAGTGAATGTTGTAGGCGTGAAGGAATTGACCATGGGACTGGTCAGTTTTAATCCAAAGGTCCCCGAGGGGATTGGGGTTTTCTTTTACATACATCTGTTCCTCGTCAGCACTTTATTTGCCTACTTCCCCTTCAGTAAGCTGACACACATGGCAGGAGTCTTCCTCAGTCCTACAAGAAACATTGCAAATAACAACCGCATGAAAAGACATATCAATCCCTGGAATTATCCTGTGAAGGTTCATACATATGAGGAGTATGAGGAAGAATTCAGGGAAAAGATGAAAGAAGTTGGAATGCCAGTAGAAAAGGAGTGAATATATGGCACAGAAACCAGTAGTTCCAAAAGGTGTACCTTATCCAGATGAACTATCGAGGATAGATTACAAACCTCCTCAAAAGGCCTGGATGGAAACCCCTGTTGAATTCAAGCCTAACATGTATTGCTATGGTAATCACCCGGAAGACCTTAAAACTGTCGACTTCCCGAACCCGAGGTCATGGTCGGTAAAAGATGAGGACTGGAAACTGCCCGAAAACTGGAAAGATATAGTCTTAGAAGGTATTAAAGAGCGGCTCAGCAAGTACCGTTCTTTTAGGCTCTTTATGGATATCTGTGTAAGATGCGGTGCCTGCGCTGACAAATGCCACTTCTTTATTGGAGGAGGAGACCCGAAGAATATGCCTGTTCTCAGGGCAGAGCTTCTCAGGTCTTTATATAGAAAGTATTTCACAACATCAGGAAAGGTCCTTGGGAAGATTGCCGGGGCAAGGGAACTTACAT
>JBFMAM010000528.1:0-1113 GCA_040755805.1 Nitrospirota bacterium | reverse complement strand
AAATTTCCTGATGCCAGCCATCACCTTAAAGTTTATAGGTCCAAGGCTGTAACGAGAGGTGTAAAATGATGCAGAGATTGCTTTTAGTACTTATACTATTTTTTATATTATTGACATCGCCGTTAATCGTCCATGCTGCTGATATAACACTTTCTTCCGATGGATACGCCCTTAAAGGCATGGAAGACAATACCATCAGACTTTACGATATAGCCAGGGATAAAACCCTAAAAACATTAAAGGGGCATGCAGATGTTGTTATTTCGCTGGCTCTTTCACCGGATGGTTATTATGCCTTATCAGGAAGCAGAGACAGAACCATTAAACTATGGCATCTATCCACAGGCAGGGAGATAAAAACATTTTACGGGCATGCTGGGGATGTAACTTCTGTGGCCTTCTCGCCAGATGGCAGGCATGTTGTATCAGGCAGCAGCGATAAACTTGTCAAAATATGGGATGCAGAATCAGGCAGGGAGATAAAGACCCTTAAAGGGCATAAGAATGAGGTAATATCAGTAGCCTTTTCTCCTGATGGTAATTTCGTGATGTCTATGGGACGAGACAGCCTTAAGCTCTGGAACTTTTCTAAGGCTGTGATTGAATGGGAATATACAGAACCAGGAAAAGAGCTAACAGTGGCGGCATTTTCTCCTGATAGTAAATACATCTTTGCTGGAATAAAACCAGATGCCCTGCTCTCATACGATATCAATACTGGCAAAGTTACTAAAGATGCTGATATTTTCGGGGCGGGTTGGAAGCAGTATTGCATCTATAGCATTTTATTCTGCTGGCAGGAAAGACATATTTTACTATGTTGCAGCAGGAAGCAATGATGGGATGATAAAAATTTGGGATGGGGTATCAGGGCAGGAACTAAAAGCATTTAAGGGGCATAGCAGAAGCGTTGCCTCTCTTGTCTTTTCTCATGGCATATTCACGACTCTGGGGACATACATCTTGTCATACAATAATGAAGAAAAGTTGTTAAGGTATGGGATGTAAAAGACAGGGAGAAATATCCTCAATCGCCTTTTCTTACTTTCTGGTTGAACTGGTTAGATAAAAACAAAGCGGCTGAAATGCGCCTCTCAGATATTGATTATGAGA
>JBFMAM010000527.1:0-1115 GCA_040755805.1 Nitrospirota bacterium | reverse complement strand
TGGCCTTATATAGAGGGTGAGAAATTTGCTTTTGTAGCTGTTACTGAATACGGTGTATCAGGAATTGGAGCTTTTCTTTTATCAATGTATAAGAATACAAATGACAAAGAGGCAGAGAAGTATGCAAAAGGTGCGGCTGAGTGGCTTAAGGCCATAGCTTTATCTGTGGATTCAAAAGAAAAGCCCTGCTACAAGTGGCGAGCTGGGCATGGAGATATTCCAAAAGATGCGTGGACTAGGGCAAGATATTTTCATACTGGTTGGTGCTGGGGAGCAGCCGGGGTTTGCTGGTTTTTATATAAAATGTATGAAGAGTTTGGAGATTCATCATATCTGGAATATGCCAATGGAGGCATGAATTGGCTTAAATCAATCGCCATTCCTGAAGCAGGGGGTTATAAATGGTACAGATCAGATTATGAAGAGGATATAAATCAATATCACACAACCTGGGGCAAGGGAGCGGCCGGAATTGGCTATGTGTTTTTGCTTGGATATCAGATAACAGGTGATCCCAGCTATTTGGAATATGCCAAAAAAGCAGGTGAGTGGTTAACAAGTCAGGCTATTCCATCAGGTAATGGAGGATATAAATGGCCAAGCGACAAGCCTTATTTTCCCAATACATGGTGCGATGGTTCCTGCATTCCGGTTGCCCTATTTTTTGCAGAGCTATACAAAGAGATAAGAATTGAGAGGTATTTGGAATATGTTATGGGTGCATATAATTGGATTAATACCATAAAGGTAACTGGTTCTTCAGGCGGATATACATGGTATATAAATGAGGAACTAAATAATTTGGGAGATATTTCAGAGAATGGAGGTACAGCATCAATGATAAGACATATTGGTAGGATATGCAATCAGCCAACATTAGAAGAATTTGCTGATAAGGCAGCGATTTGGATAATAAATCAAAAAGAGGTAGATGGTGATGGATACAAATGGATAAAGCGGGTTGAGATAAAGCAGGTAAAAATTGATGAGATATTTTCTAAAACACCGATTTTGTTAAAGAGCTATCCGAATCCGTTTATTAATAGCTGTCAGATATCAGCGTTCAGCGGTCAGGTATCAGCTTTTAGCTTACAAATTTATGATATAAAGGGTAA
>JBFMAM010000526.1:0-1118 GCA_040755805.1 Nitrospirota bacterium | reverse complement strand
CATGACTCTGTCTGAATAGGAATCCTCTGTCTTAAAAATCTACCGGGCTTTGTCTTCCCATATATGCGTCTACCCGCCTTCTGTTTGTAAGGTGCTAAACGCCTATCTATAGTAGATGGACTAATAGATAAAAGTTGTCGTTCCTCTTCATAAGTTAATTTCAACCGTTTCTTAATCCACGGTAACCATAAAGGCAATGCTTCTTTAAGCCGTTCTGACCATAAATATTGACTCGCTTCCCAAACACATTCTAAAACACGAATTAAACGCTCCGGATATAATGGCTCACGAATACGAAAAGGCTGCCTCACAGAAATATCAGGACCATTCAGCCTACGAATAGCATGCTTCCTGTGACAGCCCAACATTTCTACCGCTTCTAATATAATCCTGCTTTTTTCTTTGCGACTTTCCGCTCTCTGATACCGAACCTGCATGTCTCTCATGTACTCTCTCCTTGCCAATGATGTCATCTATAAACCTCCCGAACATCTCATTTTTACTTAAACCTGTTCGGTAACATTTTACATGACTTGACAAGCCTTTGTTCGGTAACATTTTAGATGATTTGATTCGTGTCATTGTCATAATAAAGATTAATTCCTATAATAAAATTAATTATGAAAATACTTATAGCAATGAATTCCTTTAAAGGAAGTATTTCCGCAGTTGATGCGACTGATGCATGTTTCATGGCGATGAAACAAGTATTGCCCGATGCCATTATCAGATTATGCCCTGTTTCAGACGGGGGTGACGGGCTGATAGATGTGCTTCTTAGAGCGTTTGGAGGAAAGGTCCATTTTAAAAAAGTAACAGGGCCTCTTTTTAAACCAGTTCTCGCAAGATACTTGATGCTTGGCAAAACTGCTGTCCTTGAAATGTCAGAGGCAGCAGGAATCAAATATTTGGACCCATCTGAGTTGGACTGTATGAATGCCACAAGTTTTGGCGTTGGAGAGGTTATCAAGGACGCAGTTTTGCATGGAGCCGGCAGAATTCTTGTCGGGCTTGGAGGCAGCGCGTCAAACGACGCGGGCATTGGCTGTGCCCGGGGATTTGGATTCAGGCTGCTTGACAAATCGGGACAGGAGATTTCTGGAGGAATTAAAGGATTG
>JBFMAM010000525.1:0-1119 GCA_040755805.1 Nitrospirota bacterium | reverse complement strand
AGACGTATCCGCTCTTATTCACAGTAATATGGATGAACTTGAAAATACTGCAAATAAAGAAATGGATAAAGTAATGACATCTGCAAAGGTAATGATTATCTCATTCTGGCTGGGAGGAATAATCCTGGGAATGATTTTAGCATATTTCATAACTTTCATGATAACAGTACCTATTGGAAAACTTAAAGAAACATTCAAAAAAGTAGCAGATGGAGATTTAGGAGTTAAAATTGATAATAAATTACTGGAGCAAAAGGATGAATTAGGAGAACTGGCCAGAGGCTTCAAAGATTTAACCGGGAATTTGCATAGCGTTATCCTGGAAATCTCTACAAGCAGCAACAGACTTACAAAAGCATCTCAGGAATTAACAGATGGAGCCAATCAACTGGCAGGCCATTGTGAAGAAATATCAGGTCAGGCTGAAGGTCTTTCTGCCGTGGCAGAGGAAGTGGATATCAGCATGAACTCTGTGTCAGGCTCTGCGGAAGAACTATCTAACAGCATTATTCCTGTAGCTACTGCAGTAGAAGAAATGACTGCGTCCATCCAGGAAGTATCAAGAAATACATCGGAAGCAGCTCTTATAACCACCAGTGCATCAGACAATGCAAAGATCTCTAAAAAAGTAATAAGGGCTCTAAGCAACCAGGCAAGAGAAATAGGTAAGATCGTGGAAATGATAATGGATATTGCAGACCAGACAAATCTTCTTGCTCTCAATGCCACAATAGAAGCTGCCAGAGCAGGGGAAGCCGGAAGAGGTTTTGCTGTTGTGGCAAATGAAGTAAAAGATCTGGCCAGACAGACTACTAAAGCCACAGATGATATAAGAAATAAAATTGAAGCTATACAGAAAAGTTCTGAAGATACAGTCAACACAATGGATAATATCAGCAGTATAATAGAAGAAGTAAATAATATATCAAATACAATTGCTTCTGCAGTAGAAGAACAGAGTGCAACCACAAAGGAAATAGCAGAGAGATTAAGCCAGGCGGCACATTCCTCTTCGGAAGTTTCCCAGAATGTATCAGACGCAACCGGAATGACGGGAGAAATAAGTGTAATTATAAATGAAGTATATGAGAGTATCAGGAATAATGCTTCAATTTCGAA
>JBFMAM010000524.1:0-1120 GCA_040755805.1 Nitrospirota bacterium | reverse complement strand
CACTATCCGATGGGTTGTTAGCCCGTCCTGTGGGTAGGTAAGGGTCTCCTGACCCGAATTGAATTTTGTAATCAAGAATCGCTCAATTTAGGTCTTGATGAGTGTGAAGTGACCAAAATCTATGTCTTAGGAATAGGCTACAAGCCCCTTGATGAAAAGGCAAGGCAAATTATACATAATTCTCATGTAATTCTTGCATCTAATAGGCTTTATGAGGTCTTCAAAAGATATGAAGAATTTGAAACAGTTAAAGATAGAATTATAGTGATAAACAATGTGGATGATACAATCAATTTCATGAAATTTCAAATAAGCACGCAAGGAGGACTTTGTCCTCCTTGCGAAATCCCCAAACGCATCATTATCATTCTTGCCTCTGGAGACCCATTGTTTTTTGGCATTGGCAGAAGGGTTATTAATGAATTTGGAAAAAATATGGTGGAGATACTTCCCGATCTATCCAGCATCCAGATGGCATTCTCACGAATAAAGGAGCCATGGGATAATGCATTCTTCATGAGCCTCCACGGTGGCCCTGGCATTACAAAAAGAAGGAAACCGGAGTATGGACTTAAGGATATTCCTGTTTTGCTTGAAGGTCATAGAAAAATCGCAATTCTTACAGATAGAGAAAATAATCCTGCAGAGATTGCAAGAATCCTCAACTCATCACCCATCACTAAGCGCTTACAACTGAAAATATATGTATGTGAAAGACTGGGGTACACTGATGAAAAAATCACCGAGGGAACACCTGAAGCTATTGCACAAATGCGGTTCTCAGAGCCGAATGTTGTGATTATTCTAAGTTCACCGGCCTTTCCTGTCTAAACTGTTGGTTTTGTACATCTTAGGAAAATAATCTTGAATGGTAGTAAAACTTCTGTTATGCTTATTTTAGATTTCTCTGGTGATTTGAGTCTACCCCGCACCACAGAAAGCCACGGGTGTAAACCCAGCCTCTGTTCACAGGGGCTGGGTAAAGCCGTGGTGCGGGGTTTACTAACCATGGTTTGAGATAACCACATCTCATGCCATTTTGGAGAGGTGGCAATATAGCTATGAGAAAGATTTTCTTGCTGTTATTTTTACTTATCTTTCCGGCAGTCTCCTATTCCCA
>JBFMAM010000523.1:0-1122 GCA_040755805.1 Nitrospirota bacterium | reverse complement strand
AGTGAATCAGCAGGGACACTGCCTATCAACCATGCGATGTGGCTTTTAGAAAAGGAAAAGGGGGTTTATAGCATCCAGACCGGTCAGCCATACTGGCATAATAGGTTAGCCGCCCCAAAGAGCATTTTGATAAATGACAATAGAAAAATCCCTGATATGATAACAAAAGATAACAGAAACATTCTTGGTATAATCCTGGCAAACCTGGGGCTCAAATATCGTGAAGAGCCAAGAAGGGGAGGAATAAAAATCCCAGGGCACTACTACAGTTGGGAGCATGAAAAGGTAAAGAAGGAAATCACAAATTTTCTGCATGATGTTGTGTCAGGTTCTTATGATGAAAAAAACGATATCAACCTTAGATGGCTGACCAGCGAGTCAAAAAGACTTTTTGAAAGAAATAGAGTGAAGGAGTTAAGAAAGTGGAATGACCGTGAAGAGAGGCTCTGCACATACCATGCACCTTCTTTGCCTCATAATATAAACCCTGACCATCAATATCCCCATCAATGGCTCTGGGATTCATATGCCCATGCAATTGTCTTAAGCTATATAGAGCCTAAACTGGCCAAAGAGGAAATAAGAAGCCTGCTCTATGCCCAGAGAGAAGATGGTTTTATGCCCCACATGATATGGAACAAAAAGAAGATGCGCCCTTTTGACAAACTGCATGCCAGGCTCTATACCTCAAAAAACCATTCTGCCTACACCCAGCCACCCCTTATGGCAGAAGCCGTTCTGCAAATCTACAAGAATACAAAAGACCCTGCATTCGTTAGGGAGGTTCTGCCGAAGCTAAAAAAGTATTATTCCTGGCTTGAAAATACTAGGCAAAGGATAAATGGAGTTGATGATGGGCTATGTGAAATCATAGGCTCGGATGAATCAGGGATGGATAACGCCCCTGACTATGACAGGCTCTACAAGGGCCCATGGGGGACAAGAGTGCCCATGAATCTTTTGAAGATAAGGTATAAAATGAAAGGATGGGAGGATGAAAAAGTTTTTGATTCAAATATTTTCCGTGTAAAAGATGTCTTGTTTAATACCGTTTATGCTGCCAATTTGCGCGCTATGGCTGAATTGTCAGAGGCGGTTGGAGAAGATCAAGAGTCTCAAGAG
>JBFMAM010000522.1:0-1122 GCA_040755805.1 Nitrospirota bacterium | reverse complement strand
GGCTTTTCTCTTGATGTGATTATCCTGATACTCAGTGTTATGCTTTTTAAAGAGGCGATGGAAAATTCAGGGGCAGTCAAAAATCTGAGCCAGTTTTTTATGAAAGAGGGGATTCCCATCCTTCCAGTTCTTTTCCTCCTCCCATTTATTACTGGCCTGCTAACAGGCCTTACGGTGGGTTTTGTAGGAAGCACATTCCCTCTGATAATAAGTATTGCCGGTAATACATCCATAGGCGCGATATCATTTGCATTCGCCTCCGGATTTTTAGGTGTCCTTCTGTCGCCAGTACATATATGTCTCATCCTGACAAGAGAATATTTTAGGGCTGATCTATGGGGTATATATAAAATGATGATTCCGGCAGGCATTATTGTCTTCTCTGCAGCGATTGTGGAATATATGATACTAAAATAACTAAATTTCTCGGTTACGGTAACGAAGCCCGTTTCGTCTGACGGCTAAGGTATTCGTCCGCCTAAGGCGGAAGACTTAACCGAAAAACGTTTTACGATACGGGCATCGTAACCGTTTAACAAAGTACGTTTAACCTTTTATCACCCCTATCGGCCTGAGCCTTGCAACCTTCTTTGAGATTCCTGCATTATGAACTACGTCCACAACATTTGATACATCCTTATATGCCTCGGACATCTCCTCTGCGAGTGTCCCTCTTCCAGCAGACCTGACTATAATCCCTTTATCTTCCATCTCTCTCCAGATAGCACGGCCCTTTGCCCTTTTGATCGCCTGATGCCTCGACATTACCCTCCCGGCACCATGGCATGTTGAACCAAATGTCTCCTGCATAGCCTTTTCAGTTCCAAGAAGGACAAATGATACCCTCCCCATATCACCAGGTATTAAGACAGGCTGGCCAATATGTCTGTAAATCTCTATTAGTTCGGGATGTCCTGGAGGGAATGCCCTTGTAGCGCCCTTTCTATGAACTACGAGTTTCATCTTTTTACCGTTAACCACATGTTCCTCTATCTTTGCAATATTATGAGCAACATCGTATATCAGTGACATGCCAAGTTCTTTTGGCGAAATATTGAATAGCTTCATGAATGCCTCCTTTGCCCAGTGCATAATACATTGCCTGTTTGCCCAGGCATAGTT
>JBFMAM010000521.1:0-1131 GCA_040755805.1 Nitrospirota bacterium | reverse complement strand
CCTCGGCTATTTTCAGGTTCCTTTGTGAGCCAAAGGCTCATGTCGATTCCCACGAAAGTGGGAATCCAGATTTTTCTCTGAAAAACAGGTGGCCTAACTATGAAGCTATGGATTCCTGCTTTCGCAGGAATGACAAAATACTCTAAAGTTATAAAGTATTTAGAAATCACTTAATCTGCCAAAAGGACTTTTCATTAATCTTCTTTAAAATTTCTTCATCATCTAAGCCCAAGTCTTGGCCTTAGTATTATAAGATTACACGGAGTCTCTCTGAGTACTTCCTCTACAGGATTACCACTGATAATGCTTCGTAAAAGACTCCTTTCACTTGCTCCCATGATAATAAGATCGTTTCTTTTATGTGCAGCCTCTATGGTTATAGACCTTGAAACCGCACCATATCCTGTCTTTTTTTTATGGTGTATCCTATATCTATGCAAGCATTCAGTGAACTGCTCTATATCCTTTGGGATACGCTCCTCTCTCTGAGCAGGTTTTAAGTGTATCTCACCATGGAAAAAACTCGTTATAGGACTGGCTAAATGAAAAAGTGTCACCGAAGCGTTAAAAACCTCTGCAAGTTTTGCAATAAAGCATGCCCTCTCTTCAAGATGAGTCATATGACCTCTCAACGGAACAAGGATGTTTTTAGGATGTACTCTTCCCATGCGAACCACTCTCACTATAGCCACTGAACACGGCAGTTTTACCATGAATTCTCTCACGAGAGTCTTTAGATAAAATCTCTTCTCTACATCTTCTCTCCTTGTTGCAGTAAAGACTAAATCGATATTATTTTTCTTTACAATGTCGTTTATCTTCTGAAACGGTTCTCCCCTCTCAGTAATGCTTTCTACTCCAATATCATATTCCTCTGCTTCTATAAAAAGTCTCTCTAAAGCAACCTCAGCATGTTTGAACACATCTTTATTCAGTTTTTCTTCTGCAACAAAAACTAAAGAGAGCATTGCCTGGCAGGATTTTGCAAGGGCTATCGTATATCTTGCTGCTACTTCCGAATTTGTAAACTCATTAACTGCAGCAAGGATCTTTTTATACATAAACAAATTATAACGACGCCGTTTTTAAATGACAAGTAACTTGATCCATGAGCTTTATACCACCCAGTCC
>JBFMAM010000520.1:0-1133 GCA_040755805.1 Nitrospirota bacterium | reverse complement strand
AGAAATTGATCCAACTATGACCTGGCCACAAAAAGGAGAAGCATTAAGTTCTCTTGGAAACTCTGAGGAAGCTCTTAAATTTATTGACAAAGTGATAAAACTTAAACCTAAAGATGCCGAAGTATGGACTATTAAAGGAAATGTTTTATATTCTCTTGGGAAATATAACGATGCTATTAAATGTTGTGACAAAGCTATAGAACTTGATCCTGATAACGATGAGGCATGGGGCGTTAAGGCCAAAGCTTTATATTATCCTGTCAATGCTAATGATAACACCTCTGTTGTAGCTGTTAAGACAAAAAGTTTGTTTTATCTCAAACTTATTAAATGTTGCGATGAATATATTGAGTCTAATCCTGATGATAGTGAAGGGTGGCAAAGTAAAGGTTTTATCTCGGCTATAGTAGGAAGTTATGAAGAATCTGTTAAGTATTGTGATAAAGCAATAGAGCTTGATCCTAATAATGCTCGGGCCTGGGCTGTAAAGGGTATTGCCTTATATTTTCTGGGTAAGGTTGAAGAATCCAATAAATTCAGTGCCAGAGCAGTAGAACTTGATCCTAATGATAGTGGTTCCAGGGTTTGGATTGATATCGGAATTCTACAGCAGGCCATTAATAGAGAAGAAGATGCTCTTAAGTGTATTAACAGAGCAATAGAACTTGACCCTGATAATTCTGAAGCCTGGTTTAAGAAGGGAACAATTTTAGGTATGCTTGAAAAATATGACGAAGCAATTAAATGTTGTAATAAAGCAATAGAAATTGATCCTAATAATTCTAAAATCTTTGTATCGAAAGCATATGATTTAAACAATATCGGAAAGCCAAAGGAAGCTCTTGGTAGTATTGATAAAGCTATAAAACTTGATCCTAATAATTCTGATGCATGGCGTATAAAAGGAGAAATATTACATGATAAAACCCCCAAAGAGGCTCTTAAATGTTATGACAAAGCAATAAAATTTGACCCTAATAATGTTGATGCATGGGGTGATAAAGGAAGTATTTTAGGCATGTTCGGAAAATACGAAGAAGCTCTTAAGTGCATTGACAGGGCAATAGAGCTTGACTCTACTAAGGTCACAGCATGGGTAATTAAAGGTCACATATTAGCTTCTCTTAGAAAGA
>JBFMAM010000519.1:0-1140 GCA_040755805.1 Nitrospirota bacterium | reverse complement strand
CTCGATGTTGATGGTGTACTCACAGATGGCAGTATCATACTTGACAACGAGGGCAATGAGTTTAAGTCCTTTCATGTGCGTGACGGGCATGGAATAAAGATGCTTATAAGGGCCGGGATTAAGGTTGCCATAATTACAGGAAGGTACTCAAAGGTTGTTGAGAGAAGGGCAGATGAGCTCGGAATCACTGAAGTCATTCAGAAGTGTTATGACAAGAAAGTAGTTTATAACCACCTGCTTGAAAAATATTCAATTAATGACATAGAGGTTGCATATATTGGTGATGACATTGTCGATATACCCCTTTTAAAGAGGTCAGGATTTTCAGTTGCTGTTGCAGATGCTACTGACGAGGTTAAGGCTACTGCAATGATGATAACAAAAAACAGGGGAGGCAGGGGAGCTGTCAGGGAGGTGTGTGAATTCCTTCTTAAGGCAAAAGGGCTCTGGCAGGAGATTTTAGATGGGTACTCTAAGACTTAATCTCCCAACAGTCCTTACCCTTGGCAGGATTGTTCTTATCCCGGTTTTTATATTTACAGTCTACCAGCATCCAGTATTTGGTGCCATTATATTCAGCCTCGCCTCAATAACAGATTTCCTTGATGGATATCTTGCGAGACGTTCAGGTGATATAACAAAGTTCGGGATTATACTCGACCCGATTGCTGACAAGTTCTTAGTAATATCTGCCCTAATCGTGCTTGTTGATATGGAAAGACTACCTGCATGGATAGCAATTGTCATCATTGTGAGAGAATTCCTTGTGACAGGATTAAGGGCAGTTGCCCTCTCAAAAGACATATTAATACCTGCTGAAATGGGGGGTAAGATAAAGACAACTATACAGATAACAGCAGTTCTCTGCCTTATCCTTATGGGAAGCATTTTTGATATTGATCTTTATGATGTTGGGATAGTCCTCATCTGGATAGCACTCGTGCTATCTGTTATCTCAGGAGTCCAGTACACGGTCTCTTTCTGGAGGAAAATATAAAAAAATTGTAAAATTCAAAATGAAACATTCATGCCGACAAATCGGCACAAAGGGGAATGAAAATTGAGCATAGTATATGCTTTCTTGTATATATTTTGGGTAAGGGATAACATAATCCAAAACAATAACAAGGAGGCACTACA
>JBFMAM010000518.1:0-1141 GCA_040755805.1 Nitrospirota bacterium | reverse complement strand
CATATACTACCGCCAAACAATTGTTTCATCTCAAGAAGAATATCAAGAAATTGTTGTTTTACCTGAACAGATAATTCAAACTGTTGTGTAGATTCTTTTCCAATTCTTGGTGCTCTTTTAGAAATTGAGATAGAACCCTCTCCATCAAAAAATCCTGCAAAATAAGCAATGTCACAAATTTCCATGGCGCATTCCTTTAATTCCAACACGCGTGAGTCTGTTTATAGCTTGTATCAAATGGCCCACTTCCAGAAAACGAACCTCCAGGCAACTCATCATACAATATAGGCTGCCTAAGATTCAGGCCCCCCTTAACAATGATGTTTTCTCTTGTAAGCAGTCTTACAAGTAGAGGTGTTGCCTTGAATGTCTGGTTAACAATTAGGGGGAGGTATCGTTCTCGAACAGCTACATCTAAATCATCATAGCTTCAGTTATGTTATCGTAAAGGCTCTTTATCCCTTACTTCCTTGTATCACTACAAGGCTCGGACTATATCTTCCCTTTCGGGTCGGGTTCTCATGCAAAGAATTATTGTTGGAACTCATCTTTGTAGTCTCTACGCCTTCCATAGAATCTATGTCCCTTATGGCTTGGCTCGGTATTATCTCACTAAGATTTTCACCGAATTCACCCGATTTTTCATAAGTGCCCTGATTTAATTTAGATATAAGAACTCTATAACATTCTCTAATCTGATTATCTGAATCCGTCCTTTTTCTTCCTTGCTGTTTATATAAAATCTCTTGAAATTGAATAGTAAGAATAGCTTGAGATTTTTTAATTCTCAAATAAGGCAACATTGCTTTTAAAAGATTTACAGCTTGAACTGCAGTTATATACCATCCATAACATTGCCGACAAGAGAAATCTTTTTTAGGCTTAGGATATAAGAATCCATTATATACTATTCCTTCGCCATCAAATAAACCAGCAAGGTAAGCTAAATCAGGAACACTTATGCGGCCTGCTTCGACCGCCATCTAAAAACACCTCCTTTATTCTCTTTTAGACCTCCGCTCTTTGAGAAGTTGAAGTGCTCCCTCGGCTGCCTGAGTCATAGTTTCAGGAATCTCACCTTCTGGTAATTTTATTGCCTTGAATCCCTGACCTACCTCAGCCATTTCTGAAGCCTTGGTCT
>JBFMAM010000517.1:0-1142 GCA_040755805.1 Nitrospirota bacterium | reverse complement strand
CATCAGATCTTATGGGATGGCAGGGACAATAATGGACAGCAGGCGCCAGACGGCAAATACTATTTCCAGTTCAGCAGTCCTGACGGTCCCATTGATAGCAATGCATATGCCCTGATGAAAGGCGACTGGTCGTCTGAAACAATCGCTCCCAAACCATCTGTTACTGATTCTGAAGGTAACAGTTATGAAATAGATTTTACGAATAATCTGGTAAATAAATATAATATCGGAAATAATTTATTATTTTTAATCTCAAATGAACAGGTTGGTGTTGGGAGTTTCAATCCCATAGCTTTAGACCTCGATATAAATGACAACTTGTTTATCGTGGATTACAACCTGAGCAAGATATTCAAATTAAATCCTGATGGCTACTATTTGAATGAGTTTCCTTATCCGTCTGAAATTCAATGGGCTGATAAGGGGATTACCTTCAATCAACCAACCGCTGTATCAATGGACAATAATGGTGATGTGTTTGTTGCAAATCAGGATGGAACTGAAAACCTCAAGCTTGCTGTTGGCAGGGGTGTCATAGATATTTCCAACATAACTGCTGAAATACGTGTGCCTTATGAAAACTCTCTTGTATATGCATATGTTCCTATTATTGGCACGGCATCAGCCAGGAATTTTGAAAAATACACTGTGGAATATGGATATGGAGAAAATCCCACTCAATGGACTACCCTCATAACCTCATATACTCAGGTATTTGATGATTACAAGCCGGTTCCTGGTACATTTACTATATATGGTAATCTGGCAACCTGGCGGGTTACAAATCAGCCTTATCCGCCTTATAGTAGTAGTCTGCCTATGGGAACCTATACAATCAAATTAACGGTTTATGATAGGGACGGAAATTATAAAGAAGACAGGGTTCATGTTGAGGTAGGAAGAAATGTATTCTGGAATGGTGGAACTATAACCAGCACCGATGGGCTGGTTACACTTAATATCCCTTATGGTGCCGTTGCTGATGATGTTGACCTTTTCTTAATCAAACCCGTGGATGCAGATGATGCTCCTCCAATTAATGATCCTGAGTTAACTTTAATAGGTAAAGTTTATGAGATAATGCCTGCAGGCTATCAATTTACAAAACCTGTAACGCTAAGGATGTATTACACAGATGCTCA
>JBFMAM010000516.1:0-1150 GCA_040755805.1 Nitrospirota bacterium | reverse complement strand
AAACGTGAATAGAGGTATTTTCAGGTGAAAACAGCGGGTAAAGTTTCTTTAATAATATTGGTTTTAATATCTTTATTTTCTTTTTTTGCAACCATTATATCTCCGTACGACCCCGATAAGGTAGACCTTGACAGTATAAAAGAAACTCCGAGCTTCAAACATCCATTCGGGACAGACAATAAGGGCAGGGATATTTTTTCGAGGGTACTTTACGGAGGTAGAATCTCGATAAGTATTGCAGTAATAGCTGCATTCCTCTCCATGGGTATGGGACTGATTGTTGGTCTCTGTTCAGGGTATGCCGGAGGTAAGATTGATACTGCTATTATGGCTCTTGTTGACCTAATACTTTCTTTTCCTACACTCCTTCTCGCTATAGGTGTCTCAATTATATTTCCGCCTGGTATTTATACCGTGATGATAGCAATCGCTGCTGTCGGATGGGCCTCATTCGCAAGACTTGTAAGGGGATATATATTAACCCTAAGAGAAGCACCTTTTGTAGAGGCAGCGAAGGCTTTGGGATGCAGTAATATAAGGGTTTTATTTGTACATCTCATGCCGCAGTGTATTCCGCTATCGCTTGTAATGATGGGGCTGAAACTCGGAGGTTATATATTGACAGAGGCGTCATTGAGTTTTTTGGGGTTAGGTGCTCAGCCTCCAACAGCAACATGGGGCGCAATGGTAAGTGCGAACAGGGCTTATATTTCCTCGGCTCCGTGGATGGTACTTTTCCCTGGGTTAATGATCGCCATTACCGCGCTATGTTTTAATACCCTGGGCGATACCTTGAGAGACAGGTATGGTCTACATCTCCGTTAGCTTTTCTTCTTCTTCCTGCTGCGTCTTGCATTCTATACACATGGTCGTGACAGGTCTTGCCTCGAGCCTTCTTATATCTATCTCATTTCCACACCCGTCACATATGCCGAATACACCCTGTTCTATCCTCTCTATAGCATTCTCGATCTTCTTTAAAAGCCTCCGCTCTCTTCCCCTTAGCCTGAGCATAAAACTCCTGTCTGTTTCGGCGGATGCCTGGTCGCCGAGGTCAGGGAATATGGTTTGCCCCGGGAGCTCATGAAGTGCCTCCCCAGCCTCAGCAAGGAGTGCCTCTTTCCGAGCTATAAGCTTTTTCTTTATCTCC
>JBFMAM010000515.1:0-1160 GCA_040755805.1 Nitrospirota bacterium | reverse complement strand
GGGATTTTTGGCTTTCATTTTTGCCACATCTACAGAAACAAGTCCTTTTCTGCAAAGATTCTTCAGTGAAGCATCAAGGGTAATCATGCCATAATCCTTTCCTGTGGTTATGGCATTTTCTATCTGATTTGTTTTACCTTCTCTTATAATATTTCTTATGGCAGGCGTGGCAACAAGTATTTCACCTGCAAGGACTCTTCCGGGACTGCCGAATTTTGGAAGCAATTGCTGACAAACAATTCCCTGGAGACACTGGGACAACTGTATTCTTATCTGGGTCTGCTGATGGGGAGGGAAAACATCTACAACACGATCAATAGTTGTAGCGGCATCAGATGTATGGAGAGTGCTTAAAACAAGATGACCCGTTTCTGCCGCAGTTAATGCAGTGGATATAGTCTCAAGGTTTCTCATTTCTCCTATACATATGACATTGGGATCCTGTCTTAGGGAATTAATAAGGGCATTCTGAAAGGAATGGGTGTCTTCATCGACTTCTCTCTGTATTACAACACTGTTTTTGTGTGTATGGACAAATTCTATAGGGTCTTCAACAGTAATAATTCTTGCTCTCCTCTGGGTATTTATGAGATCTATCATCGAATTAAGGGTCGTTGTTTTCCCCACTCCCGTCGGTCCTGTAATAAGAACCAGGCCATTGGGTTTCATTGCAAGGTTTGAAACGACAGGAGGATGTCCCAGTTGCTGGAGCGATTTTATTGTCAGAGGAATTATTCTGAAGGCCCCTTCAACATTGCCCTTTTGATAATAAATAGAAGCCCTTACACGGCCAAAATCAGGATTGGAATAGGAAAAATTCAATTCCCAGTCTTTTTCAAATATTGCTATTCTTTCTTTTGAAAGGACGGGATATATCAGATTCTTCGTATCTTCCCCCGTAAGATGCGGGATTTCAAGAAACTGAATCGACCCATCAACTCTTATGCTCGGAGGAATACCGGTCACAAGATGAAGATCGGAAGCACCTTTATCAAGAGCTATCATTATGAGTTTTGCAATATCAAATTCCAGAGAAATCACTTCCTTTCTGTAAACGTAATGGGTGATGGGTAATATAATAGTTTAAAGTTTAAAGTTTAAGGTTTAGGGGTTAAGATTTTACAAAATAAACCTTCAACAATAAACTCTCAACTTTCAAA
>JBFMAM010000514.1:0-1160 GCA_040755805.1 Nitrospirota bacterium | reverse complement strand
ATTTGTACCTCGCTGCCACAAAGGCATGGAGTCAGCTTTGTCATAACGTGCCTTAAATATCAATCCTTTCTGCGCATCCCATAAACGACTGCCATTATTTAAATCAACACGCTCTGAATATGTGCCAGGAAAAATTGAAATAACATAAGAAATCTCTGGGGCCTGTGGAAGAACAGAAACAGCCTTGCCAATAGTCCTGTAAGGATCGCTTATCGTACCATCGCCTCTTTCATCACTTCCACTGTCGTCAACGTAAATATAATTCCCTATTAAAACAGAATTCTGTACACTAAAATTACCAGTTGAATCAAATGCCTTTATTAAAAACTCCCCACTACCACCTAAACCACTTCCCACCGTATGTGTGGATTTATCTTTCTCTGCAAAACCAATCTCTAAAATATCTAGACCAATCTTCTGATAAACATTATAACCCATTAAGTCTGACTCTATATTAGGCTTCCATGATAATGTAACCTTTTCTCCAAATGTCGTAAATTGAAAATCTGCCACCTGGCATGGCACAACATTATCCGTTTTATTGGATTTTGTTACTGACATGCCTTCACCAGGCAATTCAAAAGCATTAAAACTAATAAAACCTACCCCATTAAAAATCGCCCGACCAATCACATAACTATTAGGAAGCTCTGGAACTTCTACGCCCAGAGGATGTATTAGCTCTAAACTAAGAGTTTCACCTAAAAGAAATCTCTTTATCTCCACCACAGAAACAGGATTAAGATTCTCATCCAAATGCTGACTGAATTCGGTTATTCCTGGAAACTCTTCATTAAGATCATCTCTAGCTTTCCCTCCCTCTGAAAACTCAATTATCTTCCCTCCTAAAAGAGTAACCTTAGCACTCAATGGCTTATACACCTCAATAATAGTATTCACTGGAAATGGCCCAAAATCAGAAAAACCATCAGCACGGCTGTCTATAAGAGGCGAACCAGAAGAACCAGATACATTTGACCGATAATCACCATTATTCGCGCTTACATACAATTGTGTTCCCAAACCCGGAAACAGGTTTGTTATAGTACTTGTAAGCTGATCCACCTCTGCCTTGCCTCTATATCTCTGTGTCCCTGCCTGCAAATCATAATCATTCTTGTAAAATGTACATTCACCCCAATTATCATAAGAACCTGAAC
>JBFMAM010000513.1:0-1162 GCA_040755805.1 Nitrospirota bacterium | reverse complement strand
TTTTCCTCATCTGAAATAAATGCGGCATCAATGGCTCTGAGATTAAACTCTTCAAGTTTTTTCAAAGAATAATCGTAAAGGTCCATGACTCTTTCGTTTTCACCTGTAAGGGTTATGCCAGAAACTCCGGGGTCATCCGTATTTATCGTTACATTTATTCCTTCTTTCTCATATCTGTCGAAGGGATAGTTATCTTTAGAGAAATTCTCTACGGCACCGGTCTGTTCATTGCTTGTTGGACAGAGCTCAAGAGTCCAGTGTTCCTTTTTGGCCTTTTCTTCTATTTCGGGGTTCTGATAAATCCTCACTCCATGGCCGACTCTATCTACATGACCGTCTTTTTTCAATGTAAGGGCGCTTTCCGCTCCCCTGGCTTCAGCACCATGGCCTGTTGTATAAAAACCGCTTTTTTCTGCTTCAAGAAAGAAAGGAACAAATTCATCAGGCCCGTAAGTTGCTTCATCTCCGGCAAGATCAACAGAGGAAATTCCCTTATCCCTGTATTCCTTTGCAAGGTTAAGAACATCCATTGCAGAATCAATACCGAGCTTGCGGGAAGCTATCATAGTGAGGTTAACCTTTGTATCGAAGCTGGAAGCAGCTTTTTTCACGCCTTCCAGAACTCCTTCCATTACATCTTTTCTTATATCAAGAACCCTTCCGTATTTCGGGTTGCCTGCCATACTGGATGGAGAAAAGCGAAGTTCCAGGTATTTCACATTATCTTTGTTTGCTTCCTGTATTACATCATAGGTAATATCGCTTATAGCTTCTTTACTTACAAAGAGTTTACCGAGGACATGAAATTTCTTCAGGAAATCGATAAGGGTCTTATCTTCCTTTGTAACCTGAACCATGGGCTTGAGGGCTTCAAGATCATATGTAGGGAGGACTATATTGTGCTTCATTGCAATATTCAGTACCATTTCAGGCGTCAGAGAGCCTTCAATATGCCTGTGGAGATCAACCTTATTCATGGCTTTCACAGACTGGTGCTTAAACAATTTATCAAGCTTTGAAGCAGGAAGGTCTGCAGGATTTTCTCCAGATAATATGACCTCATCTGGTTCCTTTGGTTCGACTTCCTTACCGGATTTACTCTCCGGCTGTTTATTTATTGACTTTAATATCGGATTTCCCAGGGAATTTACATTCATATAAA
>JBFMAM010000512.1:0-1165 GCA_040755805.1 Nitrospirota bacterium | reverse complement strand
ACCGGAACCTTTTATCCCTCCCAAAAGGGTTCTTACAACTCTACCCTTAATATCGTAAACCTTAAATAAAACAGGAGAAAACGGCGATTGATATTGAATGATTATCAAACCGCTGAATGGATTCGGCCAAATGGAAGTAATTGCAACAGAGCTTATGGAGGGTGAAGGAGTATTGCTTTCTATTACCACTGGATTCTCTTCTAATTTATACGCCCCTGCGCCATAACTTGCAATATAAATAGTATTGGGATTATGAGGATCAACAACTAATGAACCGCGCTTAAACAACTGATGACTAAACTCCGATCCGTATGCTAAGAGCTCCCAATTACTCCCACCATCCTTGCTTCTGTATATCTCTACGCGATCAGCAGAGCCAAGAACTTCTGCATAGATTACATCTGGATTGCGATAATCCAATACAACAGCAGTAACTCTACGGTTTACTTCATCCGGTATTCTTTGCCAAGTCTTTCCACCATCTATGCTTTTATAAAGCCCATCACCCTCTTTGGGATAATGGTCAGCCATCTGGAGTGAGGCAATATAAATAATATCAGAGTTTTTTGGATTTATTGCTATATCCCAGACCCACTCCTCAAAGAGGAGTTCCCAATTCTTGCCGCCATCCTTGGATTTAAACAATCCTTTGCTATACCAACGACCGCCTGCGTAAACTATTTCTGGATTGATTGGGTCAATAGCTATCTTCCTAATCATTTGCCCGGATAGTCCAGCATAAGACCAATTCTCTCCTCCATCGGTAGATTTATATATTCCATGAGTGAATGGTCCGATATAAAGAACAGATGGATTTTTATGGTTAATAGCTAATCCCCAAATCCTGCTGGCGTTCTCAAATTCTGGTAAGCCTTTATTAGCAGGTTTCCAACTATGCCCCCCATCTGTAGATTTATATAAGCTTCCATCCTGTGATGGAAAACCGTTATGAAACGTTTCTGCAACCCCTGCATAAACAATATTTGAATTTGATGGGTCTATAACAATAGGATGGATATCAAGCACATGTTGATATTCTGGTTCAATCTGATTAAAGATAAACAACTGTTTCCAAGTCTTCCCAAAATCATCGGTTTTATAACCACTCAGTTCCATCGCACCTACATAGATTCTTGCAGGTATATTTGGATCAGCAACGATATGT
>JBFMAM010000511.1:0-1175 GCA_040755805.1 Nitrospirota bacterium | reverse complement strand
CAAAGATCAGACTATACGATGGTAACAAAAGAGACCATAAAATCGACGACCAAAAAAGAGCTTACCAAGGCAAGGGTAAACCAAGATAATAGCCAAAATTTCTCTGATATTTTGCCGGTCTTAAGAGAATTGATACGAGAGGAAATTAGTCCTTTATCTCAACGACTAACTTCTTTGGAGGAAAGTTTTAATAATATTTCAGACTCCATCCGGTCTATACAAATACGGCCATATAGAGAGTATGTCACAAGCTATGCAATAATGGGATCTTGCCAAGAACCTCAATCAGCCAAATCAAGTCAGATAATGCCTACTATAAAAGATCAGCTACGTGAATCAGGCCAATCAAAACAATTAACGCATACTGGTTTAGGCAAAACACCTCACTCAGGCCAATTTCCCTCGGGACAGGAGCCAACCAGATGAAGCTACTTTCCATTAAGCAAGCACGGTCTATTTGGCTTATTTATTTAATTGAACTTAATCCTCGAGGCCTTAATTTATATACTCTGATTAAGCCAATCATCGAAAAATACAAATTTCAAATATATCCTAGACCTGAAGAACTTGGTTTCGGTAAAGAAATCAGAGAAATAAAATTTGGTGGCGGTAATTTTCAAAAAGACCCAAAACATAATATAGCTTTTGATCTTACTATTCATAACGATGGTTTAATAGTCGATACCCGATCATCGACTCAGGATTCTGATAACATTCTTAAGGAATTTCTTACATGGATATCTGCAGAAATTGATTTGGTTCCATATAACGAAGTTCTTAGATCACAACTCTATCTCAGTGAATTGTATGTACATACTGAAAAATCTTTAAATTCTCTCAACCCTAAATTAGCAGATTTTGCAACGCGTTTAAATTCATTAATGATAGGCCAGCATGATCAGCCTATTGCGCTTGAAACTTCTAGTATATCATTCTGGAATGATTCAACCAAAGGTAGCCCTGTAGGCTCTTTTAGGTTCGAAAGAGTAATTGATGTTCCATTCAGCACAAATCGATATTATTCAGTAGCCTCTTTACAAACGGATGCTCACCTTAAAATGTTAGACGAATTGGAGGATATTCTCAGTAGCTAACCCTCCCGTAGACCTTATCTTTCACCTGGTATTATGGATGGGCTACTTTCTGAGTCTCCACCAGGAGGGACTTCTTTGCCC
>JBFMAM010000510.1:0-1179 GCA_040755805.1 Nitrospirota bacterium | reverse complement strand
TCGTTAAATCTTGCCTTTGCCTGGCCAAGAGTCTTAATTTGGCCCACGCCTTCGCGCTTTCCCTGATAATAAGCAAAGAGGGTTTGTAAGGCATAGCTAAGAGATATAAAGGTAAGCACAATAATCAATGTTGCTAATAGCCCCATAAGAACTGTCAGTGTCACTCCTAGGGCACCAAAACCGAACAAGGAAATAATGACATCTTTCGCCCAACTTAACATCAGGTAATTAGCGGCAAAGCCTGTGCTAAAGGTGAGACTAAAGAACGTCCAGAAAGCGAAACTAATCCCCCGGCCATTATTAGCTAAGGCTTCCTGATTCTTATCTCCTCTGGTATTAACCCAATTAGTAAATAAAGAAAGGCTTGCTAAAAGTACGACGAATGCACAAGCCATAATCAATACTCCTAAGGCGCCAGACATAGATACTGCGGCCAGCGGCCCGGCCTTGATAGCCACAGGAACAATCAGCGGCAGTACATTTAAGAATACGGCAACTAGAACTAGCGCTATTGGATGCCATAAGTTAATAAGGAATGCCCAAATAGGTTTATCTTTGTTAACTATACCAAAGAGAGTCTTGGTTTTAAAATCTTTCACAACCTTTGTAGTATATTCTTCCACATCAACGGTTCCGCCAGCGCGAACACCTAATTCATCCATAAATCTTTCTGCATTTGCAATAGTACTGAAGATATAGCTTAGATCTTCTGTGGTAATAACCTTATTTTTAGTAATAGATACGGCTCGGTTATTCTGTCCTCCCGCAGAAGCAGGGAAATCTTTCATAAAATCAAATAAATTTTCGCGTTCTGTCCTTAATGCCAGATAAATATCCGCTCCGTTTTTGCCAATCAGCAAGGCATTGACAAACTTATACAAAAAGTAATAACGCACAGAACCGGCATCATTCTTAAAAGCAGTTCCCATAATATCTTCAACTGTCTCAAATATAACTAACATAAGTAGAGGATTCTCGTTGAATAAACCTTTTATAGCAGACTTTTCGGTATCGGATAAACCGCTATTCTCAAGCCATCTTAAGAATGAACGTATGTCTGCTCCTGAGCCCCTTAAACCAGTTATATTCTCAAATGTCAATATTATAATCGATAGATATGAAATCCAGCCCTTGATAAATCTGCCCACAATTCCGCGCTTTGCGCCTTGCGCTTCTTTA
>JBFMAM010000509.1:0-1179 GCA_040755805.1 Nitrospirota bacterium | reverse complement strand
CAATGGCTACCTTGGTATCCCCATTACCATTAACCCTCTTGAAATAATCCCTTATCGCTACCCTATCTGTAGAGACCCTCTCTTTACTTTTCACATTCCCCCTTTCATCCATCACTGTTGCAACAAAATATTGCTTATGAAGATCAATTCCGATATACTTCATATATGCACCTCCTTGAAAGTTTTTAGACCAACGATAGTTTAAATTACTATCATCGGAGGTGCACAACTTTTTCATGTTATCATTGCAAATAAGGATGAAAATTAAAAGCCCCCATTTTAGGAGGATGGCATGAAGGTTGTATTAAAAAGGGAAGAAAAATCGCCAAGATCAAAAATCCTATCTATAAAGATTATCTTTATACTTTTTAGTCTGGTCGTTATATGGCAGCAGTCAGTAATTTGGGTAGGTGCTGGTGACCTCGAGACGGAATGTCAGCTTTACAAAGAGAGGGCTGGTTCAAACTTCGAGAAGATTGACATCAATAAAGCAACCGAGGAAGATCTGGTAGCTCTCCCTGGCATAGGAATAAAAACGGCAAGGGCAATTATAGCTTATAGGGAAGTCATCGGAGGTTATAAAAGCTTAGAGCAGTTACGACTTGTAAGAGGCGTGGGGAATAAGACTTATGATTGTTTGAAGAACCTTGTGACCGTAGTAGAGTCGCAGTAATTAAATATAGGTAGGTGCAAGAAAGGAGGATCAACCCTTTTTCAAAAAACAGAAAGACTGTCCGCAACTGACAGATAACAGAGTGCTTGAGGTAAACTTTTTGAGATCATGTTCTTCTCATCCTTATATTTGTTATAATTTCAAAGAGGAGGTTGAAAGATGAGTGCATACAAGTTTTCTGTGGTAGTAGAAAGAGATAAAGAGGGCTATTTTGCCTTTTGCTCCGAACTTCAAGGTTGCTACACACAGGGTGACACTTATGAGGAGGTTTTGGAGAATATCAGGGATGCTATTCGCCTTCACATAGAAGACAGAATTGAAAGCGGTGAAGAAATTCCTCAGGCAGAATCAGTGAGTTTTACCTTGATGGAAGTAGCAGTATGAGTGAAAAACTACCGAGAGTAACTGCTGCCGATGCAATCAGAGCACTGGAACGCGCAGGTTTTTCCTTTTCACGACAGAGTGGAAGTCACAAGATATACAAAAATAAAGAAGGCAAGAGGGCA
>JBFMAM010000508.1:0-1184 GCA_040755805.1 Nitrospirota bacterium | reverse complement strand
AGGGAACTGTCTATGTTCCAGCACATTTTCCCCATAATCGGGTTAATGTTCTGACTCACTTTTCAACCAATGGAGGAATTTCAACAGATACAGTGAAAGTTGAGCCTGTAAAAGTATGATATGACCTTAAATGAAATTAAGGACATCCTTCAGGCAGAGGTTCTTACATGTAACTCCGATATGAATATGACTGTTGACAGGGGTTGTAGCTCAGACCTCATGAGTGATGTCTTAGCATTTTCCAAGCCAGGGGCTCTACTAATAACAGGTCTGACTAATGAAGCAGCTATACGCACTGCAGAAGTTGCTAATGTAAAAGCCATTATCTTTGTACGGGGTAAAAGGCCTAACAGCAAAGCAGTCACACTTGCCGAGGAAAAGAAGATTCCTTTACTTGCTACAAATCTTCCCATGTTTGAGGCCTGCGGCAGATTATATGAAAGAGGATTACGAGGTTCCCCTAATAATGTAAAATGAATAGGGGGGGAACAGCGGAAGGTTTTTTTTTCCTGACAGGTAAAGATTTCGCTAATGCAGGCGTTGCTTCCACTGAGTTGAAGGCTGTACTCGAAAAGATGGGCGTTAATCACAACATCATAAGAAGAGCAGCCATAGCAGCCTTTGAAGCAGAGATGAATGTAATAATATATGCTCCGGCAGGTATGATGAGGTATGAAATCACGCCAGATTGTATAAAGGTTACAGTTGAAGACGCAGGTCCTGGCATTGAAGATATTGAGCTTGCCATGAAAGAGGGCTATTCAACAGCCCCTGATTATATAAGGGAAATGGGATTTGGCTCAGGCATGGGTCTGCCGAATATCAAGAAGAATACAGATGAACTAAAAATTTCATCTATCCCTGATGTGGGGACGTCCTTAGAGTTTGTTATAAACATAAAAAAGGAGTAATACATGAAACTCCAGGAAATTGTTGATAGTTTATCCCTTGAGGTAAAAACAGCATCCTCTAATTTAACAAGAGAAGTGACAGGTGGCTATGTGAGTGACCTCCTCTCAGATGTTATAGCAAATAGCAAGGAAGGTAATATCTGGGTGACCCTTCAGACCCATCAAAACATTGTAGCAGTTGCGACACTCAAAGAACTATCAGGCATCATACTTGTGAATAATAGAAACCCTGATACAGAGACATCGAAAAAGGCTGAAAGGGAGGGTATTCCG
>JBFMAM010000507.1:0-1185 GCA_040755805.1 Nitrospirota bacterium | reverse complement strand
ATCAGCTGACTTCTCTTGAATTACTAAAAGGAACTATGGATGAACTTTCAGGTTTGTCTGAAGTGATGAGAGGCAAACGCGGAGGTGTAACAAGTGGGATTGCAATAGAATCGCTTGCGATTGCCTCCCAGTCTCTTATAAGGTATCAGGCTCGAAAACTCGAAAGGATGCTTTCTCGGATTGGACAGAAATTAATAGCAAGAATATTTCAGTTTTATTCAAATGATAGGCTTTTATGGCTTTTTGGTGAATCTCAGGAATTAGAACAATTCAAATTCGCCCGTAATGAAATAATAACTCCTTTTTATGATATTTATACTAAAGAACTTCAGAAGGTTCCTGAAGCTGAAAGACCTCTTTATATCGCAAGACAGGCTTTTAAGAACTTCAGATTCAAAGTTATAGCCGGTTCATCTTTAGCTATGACTAAAGTTCAGCGGGCTACTTTAGCGATGACGCTTTACAGGCTTGGAATTATAGATGATGAGGAAGTGCTTAACATCCTTGAATTCCCAAACAAAAAGACTATACTTGAGAGAAAAAGGTCTGGCAAAGGAGAAGCACCTAAGCCCACAATGAAAGTTAAGATTCCTCAACTTAAGAGTGATAGAGGATTGCCTATAAGGCAGATAAAAGGTGAGTGACATTCTCAATAATATATCTGAAATCTTAAGACTGGCAAAACAATCCAGTGCTCGTATAAGTATTCATACATACGAAAATGCTGAACGTGATAGTATAATACAATTAAAATTGAGCTTTAAGGTTTCTAAAGCTGAAAAGTTATCTCTTGATGGTAAATACTTGACAAATATGTTTCAAATCTAATAATGTTAAATTAATCCTTAGCAGGAGTATATAAGGCCGAGGTTCTTAAGAGCCTGCGAGCACAGAAGACCCGCAAGGAAAGAGAAATTCTTTCTTTGCGGGTTTTTTATTTTTGGGGGTTTTATGGCACGTAAGAAAATACATAAAGATGTTCTTTCATGGAGACGTAGACAGCCCCATGGTGCAATTATGAGGAGGTCTACCTTTGAGAAGATTAAAAGAAAGGCTGCTCGTAGAGGGGCTACAGACCCACAGGCAGTGGCTGGCGCAGCGTACTGGAAAACAGTAAGAGCGAAATATAGAGGTAAAAAACAAAGAAAATTAAAGCGGTCTCGTTCTACAAAATGAGCAGAGATG
>JBFMAM010000506.1:0-1189 GCA_040755805.1 Nitrospirota bacterium | reverse complement strand
GTCTGTATCCATTTTTTGTCCTCCATACAGAAGGATCGTTTCCTCTATTGTCTTTAGGTCCGTAACAGGGTGTAAGACCTTCCTGTTCACTCAGCCAGTTACAGTATGCCACTGCCCCATACCAGCTTACACAGGCTACAGGGCGGTTTGCATAGTCCACCTTCACTCGAAAATTACCAGGAACATCACCATTTCCGGCATTTATATATTCAACTCCCAATGAAGGAGGATTTAAATATGCCATATTAACCCAGGTGGTAGTGCCTTCCGTCTGATTTCCCTGAGAATTCAAAAATCTGCAGTATTCACCCCAGGTTACCTCACATTCTCCCATGTAAAAATTACTTACAGTTACAGGATGAACAGGAGCATCTTCTGCGATTCCCGGCGGATTTGCCGCACTTCCCATATCAAACGTCCCTCCCGTTATAGATTTCATCACAGGAGACTGATAATCATAAACAAGAACATACCCCGTGGCAGATGGAGAGGTATAGGTATAATATCCGGCACTGCCAAAGGTTATACTACCTTCACTGTAAGTCTCAAAGGTTGCAGGCTGACCTGCAGTCCCAATAGCATTTATAGAACCGGTAGTCTTACCGTCATTCATTGTCACAGTTTGTGCAGTGCTGTCCCAGTTCTGATAATATAATACAGTTCCCACAGGAACTTCTATGGCAGAAGGAACACAATTCCCACCTGATATTACAACTCCCATATTCAGATTACCGGAATCTACCGTTCCATTCAGATCAAGAATAAACCCATGTTTCCTCTGGGCTATTATAGTATCATTACTATCCAGTATCTTTACCGTAGCGACATTCAATCCGGCAGGAACTCCTGAAAAGGTATGGCTGAATGATGGAGGGCTTCCTGTCAATGGATAGGATATATCTACAGGGCCGAGATCAACATCTGTATTTTCTCCATCTATATGAACAGCCAATTTCTTATACCTGTATGGTATAACACTTCCCTCGATATTTCCCTTTGAACCATAGCCGGGGAGGGTTACCGTAACAACAAATTTCCCACCTTCCGGTGAAGATACGGGGCTTACATAGGTACCGCCGTCACCTCCGCCGCAACCGGCAGAGATTATAATCATAGCTGTAATTATAACTATACTTACAGCTAAAAACTTCATATTTCTCATAGGAACTCCTTTCTTTTCATTAAGGTG
>JBFMAM010000505.1:0-1193 GCA_040755805.1 Nitrospirota bacterium | reverse complement strand
CGTTCAGTACGGCAATGCAGTTGTATGTGTTCAGCCAAAAAGGGGCTGTGCCGGTGCAAAATGTGATGGCCAGGTATGCAAGATACTCCATGACCCTGATATCCCTCCACCCCATCAATATATTGCTACATATAAGTGGCTTTCAAGGGAGTTCGGCGTAGACGTTATTGTGCACGTGGGAACTCATGGGAATCTTGAGTTCCTTCCCGGTAAGGGTACAGCCCTTTCCTCTGGCTGTTTCCCGGACATCGGCATAGATACCATGCCCCACCTCTACATTTACAACGCGGACAATCCACCTGAAGGAACCATTGCAAAGCGAAGGAGCTGTGCAACCCTTGTAGATCACATGCAAACAGTTATGACACAGGGAGGGTTATATGAGGAACTTGAGGAACTGAACAGGCTGCTCGGAGAATATGAGCAGGTCAAAGGTCTGGATCCCGGAAGAGCACATACCCTTGAACATCTCATTATGGATTCGATCAAGAAGGCAAATCTTGATAAAGAGATAAAGGTTTACTTCCCCGGGAAAGACACGGAAAAGCCTAAAAAGTTAGGGCTCTCTGAGGTATGCGATAAAGATATGCATTCATTGCCTTTTGATGAAATTGTCAGGGAGGCACATAGCGCATTGTCAAGAACAAGGAATACCCAGATTCAGGATGGGATGCATATTTTTGGAGAATTGCCTGCAGGAGAAAGGAGGGCAGATTTTATCTATTCAATCCTGAGATATGACGCAGGTGAAGATGCTTCATTAAGGCGTGAGATTGCAAAGATGATGGGTTTAGACCTACAGGAACTCCTTTCTGATCAAGGTAAGGTCGATCCAGAAAGGGGGAGAAGTTATGGAGAGTTATTGGAAGAAATAGACCTTATAGGGAAAAAACTTATTAAAGAAGTCCTTGGAATTAGGGCTTAAATCTTCAGAAGGGTGGTAGAAAATGGCAGAGAAAACCTTATTACAATCCAATGAGATGATAGGTATTGATTGGGATAGCCTTCCATGGTCAAAGATTAAAGAAAAGATACTCGACTTAAACAGGCGAATTGATGAATCCAATGAGATAGAATCTTTGCTTTCAGGTTTTGATGGTAGATATATCCCTCCGAGTCCCTCAGGTTTAATCACGAGGGGCAGGGACGATGTACTTCCGACAGGAAGGAACTTTTATTCCCTTGATCCTTAC
>JBFMAM010000504.1:0-1202 GCA_040755805.1 Nitrospirota bacterium | reverse complement strand
GCCCTTTCACTTTGGTTTCCTTGTAATGCACCCACTGCTAATTGACGAATATTAGGGTTATAGCTTTTTAATGTTGCTTCAGCGTAATTTAAAATAAATGGTTGAGTTCGCCTCCACTCCGCTAATCTTTCTACAATCTCATCAAGACTTAACCCATTGCTCCTTTGCTCTTGTACAAATCTAGCTACTGTCTCTGATATTTGCCTATGTTCTCTCGAATTTTGTTCATAGCCTGCTAATAGTGGCCCTATCATCTCATGCAAATGATCATTAAAGTTTCTTATCCTTCCATCTGCTATAGCTTCTGCTGTTTCATGTCCCCATATCCACGCATTTGATTTTTGAGGATCTAAAGAACCATTATTTGCCCTAAAGTTAGGTAATACTCTTTGGTCTTGAATCATAACTCCACCAAAATCTACGGCAGTACCTGTTCTAGTCATCTGTCTGTCACCGTGTATATCAACATAAATAGATTCCGGTACATTAAGCATATCATTTCTACCAACATGTGCTTGTCTTAAATACAATGCCGCTGGAATTCTCGTGTTATTATCTTTTAATATATCAAAAGGTAATCGTATTACAGCATACGTCTCTACTGTTTCTAGAGGTATGTAATTTACTCTATTTGGAACCACACTTGTGTTAAAAAGCATTTGAGCTGCACGTTGTCGCGTTGTCTCTGCAATTGCTTCACCAAGACTCATTAGTCCATCACTATGATCTCTTGTTCTCAGAATATTAATTATATTTTCATTGCCTCTTGCATCTCTAAATCTCTCTACTTGTGATCGCACTAATTCAGAAGTTCTATTGCCATGACCAATACCCTTAACATCGATAAGTCCAATTGGATTACCGCTAGGATCTCTTACCTCTAATAATGCTGCCCTATTCCATCCATTTGGTCTATATGCAGGTCTTTGATCAGATGTCTTTATTCTAAATTCACTACTACGAATCCCAGATAGATTATGTTGATCTGATCCTATATATCCAAAATCCCTTATTAGTAGTTCTTTTACCTCTTGATCAGATAATCCTCTTAATTGGGGAAAATCTCTATTTATTGCTTCACGATCTAAAAAAACTACATCATTTGCACTTAAACCCTCAATCCTATTTGCATACTCTACTGTAGAATTTGGATCTATTTCAGATATATCTATAGGTCGAAAATGTTCGTTTGCTAATACAAG
>JBFMAM010000503.1:0-1203 GCA_040755805.1 Nitrospirota bacterium | reverse complement strand
ACAGGGGGTTCGTGGGGGAAACTGCGTTTCCCCCACGCATGAGATGAGCTTCCAGGCATTTCTCCAGGAGATAGAAAAAGGCCTGCCCTCACAGGTTTATCTACTATATGCATCAGATCCATTTCTTCACAGAGAGGCTGTAGATGCAATAAAAAGAATCATTCCTGAGGAGGAGAGGGACTTTAACCTTCATATATTCGATCTTTCGATGTCAGGCCAGGAGAACATACTCGAGAAGGTATTAGAGGTGGCGAATACAGTCTCTTTCTTCAGAAGGAGAAGGTTTCTTATATTAGAAAACTTCCAGAAGATTTCCCAAAGAGATCTTAAAAAATTAGAGTCATATATCTCAAATCCATCACCAGTTTCAGTTCTCATAATGCTTCATGAAGGTGCATTGAAGAAAGGGCTAAGAGAAAGTCTTAAGAAACTGAAGGCCATAGCCCTCGATATAAAAGAAACTGATATTCCATACTGGTTAAAGCAGAGGGCCAAGATTAAAGGTGTAGAGATATCTGACGAAGTAGCAGACTATCTAATAGGGCTTATAGGTTCTGACCTCGGTCTCCTTTCAGCAGAGATTGAAAAGATCTCTTTGCTCGGGAAGCAGAGGATAGATGTGGATGACATCTCTGATATTATTACAGGAGGAGGAGGTTACAGCCCTTTCGACCTTGTGGAGGCCCTCGGTAAAAGGGATGCCGATAGGGTATTCAGGACTTACAAAGCCTTGAGAGAGACAACAGAGGTTTACAGCCTTGTTGGGGTTCTCAATTGGCAGTATGGACGTAACCTGCCCCACTCCCCTCTCAGGGTATTCGATCTTCTAAACAGCGCTGATATAGATATAAAGAGCTCTGGAAGAACCTTTCCTATGGAGTATCTATTGATTAAGCTGCTTCGGCTTTAGAAAGGGCGTTCACTTTCCTGGTAAGTTGTGATATCTTTCTTGAGGCGGTGTTTCTGTGTATAACGCCCTTTGATGCTGCCTTGTTAAGCGCCCTTATTGTCTCGATAAGTGCCTTGCCCGCGTCTTCTCTATTACTCGAGGCTATAGCAGACTCAACCTTCTTTATAAGAGTTTTAACAGCGGTACGCACAGCCTTATTACGAATATTTCGTTTTACAGCCTGTCTTGCCCTCTTCAGGGCTGAGAGATTTCTCTTTGGTCTTGCTTTAGCTGGCAATCGAACCTCCTGATTA
>JBFMAM010000502.1:0-1212 GCA_040755805.1 Nitrospirota bacterium | reverse complement strand
GGACTTTATGAGCGGAAAGATAGCCCTTTTCGCACTTTCTCCCGAGGTATGAAGCGGGCTTTAACAATTGCTGCTGCCTTGATTCATAACCCTGAAATTCTCTTTCTGGATGAGCCTACGGTTGGCTTAGATGTGATGGCTGCCCGCTCTTTGCGAAATTTGATCGCCAACCTTCGTCAGCAGGGGATAACAATCTTCCTTACAACTCATTATTTAGAGGAGGCAGACCTTCTGTGCGACCGTGTTGCTATTCTGGTTAAGGGACGAATCATAAAAATTGGTTCGCCAACAAGTTTGAAGACTGCCGTTGAGGAAGAATCCTTGATTGAGTTTTCTTTTGAAAGAGAAATATCCGATTTGACGGAAGATTTATCAAATAGACTTCCTGGAGTTATGACAGTTGCAGCCGAACAAAACAAAGTAAGGATTTACGGCGGTATCTCTGCTAATATATATGATAATGTGTTCAGATTCGCTAAAGATAAAGGTATTGAAATACAATCGGTGAGTAGTATTAAACCAAGTCTTGAGGATGCCTTTATCAAAATTACAGGTTTGAGTCCGACTGTTATGGCAATTGAAAAAGGAGGAAAGTAGAATGTGGCGAGATAACTTACGAGGCATTTATTACATTGCCCTGAAGGACTTGCGGACTTACTACCTAAAGCCCCCATCAGTTAGTTGGGGTATTGTCTTTCCTATTGCCTGGATCTTAGCCTTCTACTTAAGAAATCCTCGAGGCTTTGAAGAATTAGTGCCCGGACTAATTGCGATGACCATACTATTCAGCACCACTGCAGCAGAGGCAGTAGTTATCAATTTTGAACTTCGGCTCGGTTCCCTGGAAAGGTTGCTCTTAGCACCAATTGGCTTGCCCTCGGTACTCTTGGGAAAGGTATTGGGGGGTGCAATCTTCGGACTCCTAATGACAACGGTAGTAACAATAGGTTCAGTGCTTATTCTTGGACTCCATCCTAATATGCTTTATCTTATCTTAATTATCATCCATTCATTATTGGTTTTTTCATCTCTTGGCGCTCTTTTATGTGTATTAGTAAAGGAAGTATTTGAGGCTCAGACCTTGCTCAATTTACCCCGCTTCATAATGATATTTCTTTGCGGTGTCGTCTACCCCGTCTCAGCTATGCCAGTAGTATTACAATATTTCGCTTATGCGATGCCGCTTACCTACACCGTTGATGGACTGCGGCA
>JBFMAM010000501.1:0-1213 GCA_040755805.1 Nitrospirota bacterium | reverse complement strand
AAAGATGAAGCCTTTCGGACTGAGTATAAGGTCCACAGGGGCCTCCCACATCAGGCCCCTCGTTCCAGTCCAGATTAAGCCATCTCAGGCCTTCCATTATAACATTAATCGTTTCCGGCTGATATCGCGTTCTATCCGTATCTTCAATACGGAGTATGAATTTACCGTTATTCTGTCTTGCAAAGAGCCAGTTAAATACAACCGTCCGGATATTACCTATATGAGGCTCCCCTGTAGGACTGGGAGCAAAACGAACTCTTACTTCTTTATTTTCCATTCAATAACTTCCTCCAATTTTTAAGTGGTAATAGGTGATGGGTGATGGGTGATGGGTGATGGGTGATGGGTGATGGGTGATGGGTGATATATCACCATTCACTATTCACCATTCACTATTCACTTCTCACTTCTCACCATTCACTTCTCACGCATTACGCATAACGCATCACGGCTCACGGATAACGCATCACAGATCACGCATTACGCATTACGCATCACGCATCAAGTCTCATTTCTTACATTTTCTTCTCAATTTTTGCCCATGTATCGACAAGTGAGATAGTCCTGTTAAATACCGGTGCATCAGGTTTAGAATCTACGGCATCCACACAGAAATAACCCTGTCTTATAAATTGATAGGGCGTTCCTGATTTAGCATCTTTAAGCCCCGGTTCAATCTTGCAATCCTTAAGAACTTCAAGGGAATTGGGTCTCAAGTTTTCTATAAAATCAACACCTTCATCTTCCTCGGGATCAGGTTTATTAAACAAATAATCATAGAGCCTCACTTCGGCATTTACCCCATGTTCCGCAGAAACCCAGTGGAGAGTTCCCTTAACTTTTCTTCCGTCGGGAGTGCCTCCTCCCCTTGATTCAGGATCATATTTGCAGTGGACTTCTACAATTTCTCCCTTTTCATTTTTAACAACCCTCTCGCAGGTAATATAGTATGCATGTTTCAATCTCACTTCTGTTCCCGGAGAAAGGCGGAAATATTTTTTCGGAGGATCTTCCCGGAAATCATCCTGCTCAATATAAATCACTTTCGAGAAAGGAACTTTTCTTGTGCCTCCGTCAGGATCTTCCGGATTATTTATGGCTTCCAGTTCTTCCACCTGTCCTTCGGGATAATTATCGATTATAACCTTTAAAGGACGTAATACCGCCATAACTCTCAGAGCTTTTTTATTCAGATCCTCCCTGAGGCAATGTT
>JBFMAM010000500.1:0-1225 GCA_040755805.1 Nitrospirota bacterium | reverse complement strand
CTTTCTGGGGCGCGGAGTAAAAAAATCTTGCAACATCCAGAATTAAATGATAAACTTCAGCTATGCCGGCCATAGAGGAATTAGAGCATAGGGTAGCGAAGCTTGAATCCCTGTTTGAGAATGTTCTCAAGGAGAGGATAAATCTCATCGCGATGAGACTCGACCAGATTTATGAAAAGACAGAGAGGGATAAGACGGAGATACTTGCAAAGACAGAGAGGGACAAGACAGAACTATTAGAGAAGATCGGCAATCTTTACGCAAAGACAGAGAGGGATAAGACGGAGATACTTGCAAAGACAGAGAAGGACAAGACAGAACTATTAGAGAAGATCGGCAATCTTTACGCAAAGACAGAGAGGGATAAGACGGAGATACTTGCAAAGACAGAGAAGGATAAATCGGAGCTTTAAGACAAGATTTATAATCTTTACGTAAAGACAGAGAAGGACAAGACAGAGATACTTGACAGGATTGGAATAGTTAAAGCAGACCTAATAAAATGGATAATTGGATTACTTGTCGGGTTTTCTGCACTTATTATATCTGCTGTGGGGATAATTTTATCTTTTGCCTTAAAATAGCAATGAAAGCATCTAAAATTTAGGCTTATAATTACCAAGGTATGCCCTTTTCGCTCTCTGAATAAAATTTTCGACCCGTTCTAAGGCTCGGTCGCTCAAATCTAAAAACTCAGCCTTCGGCTTCAAACACTTTAGATTTGCCCCTTTGGGGACGCTCCTCTTCGCCAAGACGGGTTACCCCAAAAATTTTATAATGTTCGCTCAAAGGGCATACCTCGGTTGATTAACTTGTATCTTTGCCTAAATTTTGGATGCTATCTAGGCTGTTGAAATAGAGACACTATCTCTCTTTCCCTTCTGGTAAGATCTGCCTTCTTTTCTACCTGCCTGCCCAGGCGGGCAAGTCTCATGGAATCGAGGATAAGGGGGAGGTTTGGTGGGGTCAAGCGAAATTTGACTTTTGCAGGAGCCTTGTTATAATAAAATTCGGGTAGAGTTTATCCAGCCCCTACCAGAATACCCCACAGCTCTGCTGCGGGGATGAACCCCGCACTATAAATTAGTGCGGGGTGAATGGCATAAAATAATCTTCCTGCGGGGTTTAATACCCCACAGGAAGGTGCTGGATTTATTGGCATCAAATTTGCTTTACCTAAACATTGCATTAAGAGGAGGCAGACATGCTGAAAAACCCTTGCAAT
>JBFMAM010000499.1:0-1226 GCA_040755805.1 Nitrospirota bacterium | reverse complement strand
GTGGACAATCTTGGAAAAGAGATTGCATACAGAAAGGCCATACCAAGCGAGGTAGATAAAGATACGAGCATTGTTACGCCAGATAAAACTACAATCCTACACCCAAAGTCTAAACAAAGTATTGCGGTTCTTTTTTGCTCAATAGCTAAACATATCGACACCAGAAGCGTAAATAAATACGACAGAGCCGTTGATGAAATTTCAAGAGAGTATATCTCCACCGATGAATACGCGATTGGGGATTTAATTCTTATCCCATCGGCCCAACTCCTTGCCGCTGCTGATAAAAGTAACCCTGAAGATTTAAATGCGCGATCGACAATTGGAAGATTTATTTCAATTGTCAGAGTGCTTACTAAATATGACATACAAATTGAACCAGCAACATCACCGGGATACCTTCAATCAGCTCTGAAAAATTGGAAACTCGAAGAGTTCTCTTTTACTGCTCGTCCATTTAATCCATCTGTTAGAACTCCAGGAGATAAACTTCACCCTCTATTAGCTGGAGATAATGCAAAACTTGTTGGCAAGGAAAAACCCAATAAAGGGGAACACCTTATCTATTCTGAACAAGGCCTGATGAATGAAGTAACAGGGCTTGCAGACAGAGGATACGGCGAATATGGTGCCGTTGGCACAACTTCACAAGGTTACCACGCTCGAATTGAAAAAGCTGATCCTACAGGGAATCGCCAACCAAAGATTAAGGTATACATCCCGCCAAAGTCATCAAAAGAGGAGCATGTAAAGGCTGTAGCAACGTCTTTACTTGAAATAGATGGACAATAGAATTTCCTTTTTCGAACTATTAAGGCAATGCCTGATAGAAGATCTAAGGGATAAGAGATATATATCTCTTATCCCCTGGTTTCTTGCCATATGCATTGGCATCGGATTTGTCGCAGCTTATTATTTGCCAATATCTATATTTAATAGATCTGACTACTTAGTTTTAATCACAGGTCTAATCGCCGCTCAAGGTATAATGCTTGGGATGTCCACAAATGCCATTCAACACGTAGTGCAAAATATCTCATCCCCAGGGTTTTCAACCTACCTGAAAGAGTGTAATATTTTACAGTATTACTTATTTTTCATACAATACTTTCAATATGTAGGCATTATTGCTCTAATAGCACTAATCATATCTGCGATAATCTTAATTTCCTGCACTGATGTATTCATAGTAAAGATTGCACTCGCTCTTAGCTTTGGCCTGGTAG
>JBFMAM010000498.1:0-1228 GCA_040755805.1 Nitrospirota bacterium | reverse complement strand
AGGTAACCTATAAGGTGTCATATATCGTATTTTGAGGCAACTGAGGCAACCCATGCCTCAAATCCTTATTTATTAAGCCTTTACAGGTAACCTCAACAATAAAAATGAGGCTACCAAGAGGCTACCTGAGAGGTTACCTGAGATTGCCCGAAAGGTGACAGGTAACCTCAGAGAGGATTTGGTTGCCTCAGAGGTAACCTCAAAATTTTTCATGAGGCTACCGCTAAAACGTTATGTATCAAGCATCTTCAGGCTCGGTTGCCTCAGTTGCCTCATTTTCGAGTATATGATGCCATAAGAATTTTAGAACTTTACGTGTTTCTCCCCTTATCTTTACGTCAATTAGGTTGCGACTACCCTTCGTCTCAATAAGCCCCCTTCGTCTCAATATTCCGTAAAGGGTGTATTTTGAAAAGGGGAAATGTGAGCCTTCTACTATCAGGTAGCGCTGTATTGAGTGCCAGAGAGCAGAGCCCAATAAATAAACATAGGAATCATCACAGTAGCCGATTAGGTCGCCATCCTTATTACCCTTAACTATCTCAGCAGTGGTCTTATCTTCAATACGAACTTGCCCCTGTGTAATTAAGGTATGGAGAATGTCCTTAAATAAAATTACGGGGTCTTCAAGTTCGAGTCTCTGAGTCTGCTTTTGTGCCAATTTTATGAAAGTGTCCCATCCCTCTTTGGAGATTGGTACTGCTTCGGTTTCGCTCAATATACCTTTATCAACAAGCCAGGATAATGTGGTATCCAGAGCAAACTGGAGAAAAGCTACCTGTTCACACAACTTTCTGTGGCTACCTTTAAGTGCTTTAGTCCTTAGTTCAAGAAAGTGTTTAGGAAAAATTCTTACTATTTCTTCTATATGCTCTCCAATCCATAAAATGTAAGAGCACATAGCATGGGGCAGTAACGAAGCCTTCGCTTGCAGTTCTGAAAGTTCTGCAACGTTAATATCTCCTTTTGATATTTCGATAATCATGAGCCTTGCCTGTGTACTTTGAAGTGAGACTATCTCCTCACCTGTTATTAAAAGCATGCCTCGTGGCTCATACCTTCCTTTTTCAGACGCATCTGGATTCAAACGACCCCGACCAGTTCGATTCGCATATGCTCTTATAATTCTCTGCGCCTTGTTTTCCGCTTGCTGTGCATCCATCTTCCTGACCAAAGGATGATAGTCATCCAAAATCATCAAGCAGTCTTTCAGAGTAAACGCCCGTCG
>JBFMAM010000497.1:0-1245 GCA_040755805.1 Nitrospirota bacterium | reverse complement strand
TATATTCGAATACACTCGAAGGATTCTAACAATTACTCCTTGAATTTATATCTTATGGGACATTCTAAAATAGTCATGGCAGATATAATTTCAAGAAAACTCGGACTTTCAAAAAGAACAGGCCGCCAGTTCCTTCAGGAAGTACTGGATATGATTGCAGATGATATTGTCTATACAGGAAAATCACAATTCAGAGGGTTCGGCAAATTTCATGTTACAACAAGACCGGCCCAAACTGTAAAACACCCTGAAACAGGAGAAATAATACATATTCCTGAAAAAAATATAGTTCAATTCAAAACTTCAGAAGTAATCAGACGACGGCTCAATCCGGAAAAATAACTATACTCTCTTACATTCCAGCTTATAACCGAAAGTCCCGGAGTTAACAATTGAAAACCAGCTTCCGTCAGGAAGCTCATAACTCATTACCTCATATTCAGGAGGGTCTTCTTTTACTTCCGGAGCTCCATAACCGGAAGGAGCAGTAAAGCCCTTCTCCAGAAGAGGTATTAAAGACTTTGCTTTTTCCATAATCTCTCCAACAGCTTCTTTAACCTGAGCCAGAGCGCCCCTTTCCGAAAACTCTTTCTTCTCAGAATGATTGGTCCTCTCTACAGGACCTAACTTAATAATCCATTCCTGCATAATCCTTATCCTTTCACAAATAAATTAGCTTTTAGCTCCCTTTTAACCGTGTTACCGAAGTACTCGGGAGAATTACTCCGGACAGGATAATTACAAAAATCGTGGTACCAGTACTCAGCCCGGGTACTGCCCTTAAAATACAAACCATAACAGGAATACCACATTCCTAATAACCGACACCGCTTAAAATAATAGGCACAAAAGTAGAAGCACCACAGCAGCCAATCAAAATACCACCGGCAAGACCCACAATAAGAGCTATAATGACCTTTTTATGAAACCAGGGAACATCCGGAGCCTGAGGGTCAGGTATAGGAGCCGGAGGCTCTATCGGCTCATCCGGTTCATCCGGCACAGGCTCAGCCGGCTCCCCATCATCTCCCGGCGCTTCAGGAACATCTATCCCATCTGAAGGATGAATTACCTTATCAATTTTCCTCTCACACTCACCCAGAGCAAGAACATATTTACTTTCCCTCTCTGTCAGACCCAGTGACTGAGAAACCTTATTTAAAATTTCCTCAGAAGGTATGGCCTCTCTCTTATCAGACAGAAGCTCATAGGCATAACTCGTACTCAAACCGGTCTGTTCGGCAA
>JBFMAM010000496.1:0-1250 GCA_040755805.1 Nitrospirota bacterium | reverse complement strand
CCATGAGTTCCTACAGAAATCTTTCTGTAGCCCAGAATGCCCTCAATAATAATGTGAGACATTTCAGCACAGGCCTCAGGATCGAAGGCTCAAAAGACGATGCCACAGGACTTGCCATATCGGAACGTTTCCGCTCCCAGATAACAGGATATGAAACAGCCAATAAAAATGCCCAGGATGCCAATAATCTTCTCCAGACGGCAGACGGTGCATTAAATGAAACCCACTCAATGCTTCAGAGATTACGTCAGCTTTCCATAACCTCTGCCAATGAAGCCACTACCCAGGCGGATCGTTCCAATATTCAGACAGAAGTAAATCAATTACTTGAAGAAATAGATAATATTGCCCGCACTACACAGTATAACGGTAAAAATCTTCTCAACGGAGATCTCCAGGGCAGTAAGGCTACCAAAAATGCAGAAGGAACTGTTACTCAGAATGCCTATGTCAATTTATCTGCATCCCAGGGTACCATTGGGGATAGTAATAAATTAATCAGCGGAAATCCTGCAGTCGCAGCTACCTATAACGGTGAGAATTTAACATTTGAGATAAGACTTGTGGCCAATGGAACCAGTGTATATGCCCAGGCTTACGCATCAAATAGTGTAAATAGCACGACAGGTCAGTTTAATGTTATAGCAAGTGTTGATATAGGAGGAGCCGGCGGAACTTTAACTCTGGATAGCACAAATAATATAACGATAACACTTAATAAGGCATTAACTGCAGATATAGGTAAGACCGCCTATGTGAGGCTCACCAATCAGGAAGCCGCTATTACAACAGATAAGAGTATGTCCTTCCAGGTGAGAGCCAATCAGGGACAATCGGTAGGTGTGTCTATGGGAGATATGAGCACTGCTGGATTGAGGATACAGAAGCTTGATGTATCGAACCGTCTTGGAGGTCAGAATGCAATAAAAATGATAGATGATGCCATTGACAAGTTATCTACTCAGAGAGCTAATATAGGAGCATTACAGCAGAGAATCTCAAGCACCATATCTGCCAATGAGTTGAATATAATAAATCAGAGGTCGGCAGAATCCCGTATCCGTGATGTGGACTTTGCAGAGGAAACCCTTTCCTTTACGAGGAACAACATCTTGAT
The DNA here is from genome assembly GCA_040755805.1 of Nitrospirota bacterium. Classification (GTDB taxonomy): domain Bacteria; phylum Nitrospirota; class Thermodesulfovibrionia; order Thermodesulfovibrionales; family SM23-35; genus JBFMAM01. The sequence goes on along the minus strand of JBFMAM010000496.1, from coordinate 133 downwards.
ACAGTCAGGCACTGCAGTACTGGCTCAAGCCAATTCTGCGCCACAATCTGTCCTCTCGCTGTTAAGATAAAATTCAAACCAATAAGAGAGCCCGAAAGGGCTCTCTTATAAAAATATAATCAGGAGGGATGAA
>JBFMAM010000495.1:0-1253 GCA_040755805.1 Nitrospirota bacterium | reverse complement strand
TTTACGGACGTATTGTGGCAAAGGAAAACGGTCTCATACAGACTGCTTCCGTCCATCTCGGAGCAAGCGATAATTTTGCCAAATTGAGAAACAGACATGGAGATGTGGAAAAGAAACTTAAAGTAGCTCTGGAAATGCTTTCTTCCAAAGCCGTAGATTCCGGTATGTACACGGTAATCCTTGACCCCTCCATAAGCGGTGTCTTTATCCATGAAGCCTTCGGTCATTTAAGCGAAGCAGATACTCTTGTCCATAATCATTCCATAAGGAATGAAATGAAACTGGGAAGAAGAATGGGCCCTGAAATACTTAATATAGTAGATTGCGGAAACTATCCCGGAAAGCCCGGACATTATGCATATGATGATGAAGGTGTTGCTTCCAGAAAGACCTATCTCGTTAAAGACGGTATTCTTTCGGGAAGACTTCATTCCCGGGAAACTGCCGCCGTATTTGAAGAACCTCTTACAGGTAATGCAAGAGCGGTGGATTATAACTTTACACCTATCGTAAGAATGTCGAATATATTCGTAGAACCCCATGAATCATCTGTGGAAGAAATGATTCAATCCATAGATAAAGGGCTTTATCTCATTGGACTCAAGGGCGGCCAGACCATTGGTGACATGTTTACCTTCGGTGCCCAGTACGGTTACCTCATTGAAAACGGAAAAGTGAAGCACATGGTCAGAGATTTGAATATGACTGGAAATCTTTTCATTACATTACAGAATGTCGTTGCCATCGGTAAAGATTTCTTTATGAATGAATCCGGAGGATGCGGCAAGGGTAGCGTGGGCCCCATGCAGATGCTGTGGAGTTCGGGCCAGGGCGGAGCGCCGGTAATGATAAAAGATATAGTAATCGGAGGAGTTTAAATATGGAGAAGATCTTGAAATATGCAATGACAAAAGTTGATGAAGCAGAGATACTTTCGAATATGACTCAGTCTAGTCTTCTAAGATATGAAAACGGTCAGTTGATTGATATAATAAATAGAGATTTAAGTGAATTCAGTCTCAGGGTTATAAAAGACGGAAGACTGGGCAGTACCTGCGGCACATCTTATGAAAATTATGAAAATTTAATGGATAAAGCTCTTTTTTCCGCTAAATACGGAAATAAAGTGGACTTTCGTTTCCCTTCCGAAAAGGGAGAACATCATCAGATGTTTGACCCGGAACTTGCATCTCTCGGTCCTGAAGAGCTTCTTCAGATAGGGGACGATATAATAACGAAGGCCAGAAAAATGG
>JBFMAM010000494.1:0-1262 GCA_040755805.1 Nitrospirota bacterium | reverse complement strand
TTTATAAAAGAGGCTGATTTTTGGGACAAACCATTGAAGGTGCTGAAGATAAGGCATAACGCATAACGCATGATGAGTAAAATAATAAGACAGGCAGGGATAAAGTGAGGATAAAATATTATGTATCCTCTTTAACTGTCGTGGTAAGGTCAAGGACGAACTGCTTGATATGGCCTTTAAAAAACTTTTTGACCTTATCCCAGCTTGCCTCTCTGACTCGTATATATTCAGGTTCGGGATTGGATTCGGCATCTGAAAAGTAAACAAGAGATTTGCCTATGTGAACGGGGTTTATCCTTTCTTTTCCGAAATGTTTTATCATGTGGCGGGCAACCTTATGGAAAGGTATGTCCTGTAAAATAAAGTACATGTCGATAAAGTCCCTTTTTGTACCTCTCTGGCTGATGGCTATAACTTTCATTGTTGCGATATCAAGAACTCCGGCTATCTGCAAGCCTCTATAGATAATTAGGTTTCTCTATAAAAGGATAATCGTATTTGAAAAATGATATTTTTATGCCACCTACATCAACTGTCAGATGTCCCTCTCCCTCTGAAATAATGCGAAAGGGGTACCCTGTCTTCCTTATCCCGGAAATAAGAGATTCCACTTTGAACTCAACATCCGTAAACACATCAAGATCTCGTGATATCCTGTGTCCGAGGTGTAGAGCCAATGCAGTCCCTCCGGCAATTTTTGCATTATATTTTCTGAACAGATCTTTCAGACTGCTTAAAACCTTCCAGCCTTCTTCAGGAAAACACTCTTTATGCACCTGCTACTCCAAACCATATCATCCAGAAATTCCTGGATTTTTCACTTATATTTCTGCTCAAACACAGGGTGTCAACAATGATCCGGACAGGATAAACCCTCTCGAGCCATTCTACCGCATCTAAGTCACCATACTCCAGTATCTTCTCGATGATATATCGTGCATTTCGCTTGATATGTATCTTGTTAAGGCTTGTATCCCAGAAAAGAGTGCGTAATCTCTCAGGGATAGCTAATGTCTCTTTTCTATACAGCATCAATTGAGCCGTTTGTGGATTTTCAGCAGGACCGATATATTTATGGACAACCTTTTTACCTTCCCGGACAACAAGGTATGCATATTTCCGCTTTCCTACGTTCCTGGTAATCACGCCCATAATCTATTTTAACACACATTGTGTGTTAATTCAAAAATTAATCCTCTCTTTGCTCGGTATCCGGAAGGTCCCCTCATGACGCCCTTGAAACTTTACAAAAGGTCTCTTTT
>JBFMAM010000493.1:0-1276 GCA_040755805.1 Nitrospirota bacterium | reverse complement strand
TCATTATTAATAAATAAAAAAATCAAAATTGACTTAGCAGTTAATTGATGTAAAATATTACGCAACCTATGGTAGTAGTTACCTGAAGGATATTTTCTCTGGAACTATAGCCCTTTTTGAGAGGAGACGTGCGAAGAGGTTATTCCAGTCTTCTAATCCTTTCTGTATTTTTTATTTTCTTACCTTATTTAACTGATGCATCTGATATTGATATCGAGAAAGACCTTCAGAATGGTCTCGAACAAAGCAAGGCACATTATCGTGAGGGTGATATATTTTGGATGTTTTAATGCAATGTTTTGTGGTATGATTTGATAGTTTCTGTGGGGGTAGTATGAAGAAACCCGCAGTATATTCTATCGAATATCAGCAGTTTATTTTTAGACTAACTGCAAAAGAGCCCATTATTTTGCCTGCCTATAAAGGTTCTACCGTACGGGGTGGATTCGGATATGCCTTCAGGCGTGTAGTTTGTGCTATTAAAAATAAAGAATGTTCGGACTGCATCCTGAAAGAAAAATGTGTTTATTCTTATGTCTTCGAGACTCCGCCGCCCTCCGACACAAAAATAATGAGGAAATATATAGCTACCCCTCACCCATTCGTCATCGAACCACCTCCGGAAAGAAGAAGAGGCTTTAAGCCGGGAGATGAGATAACCTTCGGTCTTATCTTAATCGGCAGGGCGATAGATTTTCTCCCTTACTTTATATATACCTTTGATGAACTTGGAAAGATCGGGATAGGGAAGGGCAAAACTAAATATGAGCTGCGAGATGTGAGTTACGACGAAAAGACAATTTATGATTCCAAAAGTAAAACCCTTAAGCCTTTCAACGTTTCATCGTTATCCTTTTACCCCACTTTGGAAAAGAGGGGCAAGGGGGGATTTTCTAATCAACAATTACTCCTTAACTTTCTCACCCCTACTCGCATCATCTACAACAGCCACCTCACCCTCGACCTCGAATTCCATATCCTTATACGAAATCTCCTGAGAAGACTTTCACTTCTCTATTACTTCCACTGCAACGGTGACCCTTCTGAATGGGACTTTAAAGGCATGATAGAAAAGGCTAAAGAAATTAAGGTCAAAAACAAAGATTTAAGATGGTATGACTGGCAGAGGTATTCAGGCAGGCAGGAGACAAGGATCAAGATGGGAGGGTTTGTCGGGAGTATAACTTTTGAAGGGGGTATAGACCCATTCATGCCGTTGATAAAGGCAGGAGAAGTTTTGCATGTGGGTAAAGGGACGGGGTTTGGATTGGGGAAG
>JBFMAM010000492.1:0-1278 GCA_040755805.1 Nitrospirota bacterium | reverse complement strand
TCTAGATAAAAATTATAACAGAGTAGCGGAAGAGGGTCAATAATTTTATTTTAAATTCTGTTTTTTCCCATCTTTGAAGGAAACTAAAGAAAATCGGAGAATAAAGCAAGAAGTGAGTAGTGAATAGTGAGTAGTGAGTAGTGAGAAGTGAATAGTGGATTGAGGATTGAAAGTTGAGCGTTTATGGTTGAGAGTTGATTTTAGCAAATCTTAAACCCTAAACCTTAAACCTTAAACTATTATATCACCCATCACTCATCACCACTCACCATTAATATTTGTAATTTTGATCGGGTATTATTATGTTCAGTCAGGAAGATATGATAGGTTTGCTCCTTGATGTCCTCGCAGGCAAGGATGTAAGGGCCGATATAGCTTATTCAATGGGAGAAATTTCTTCTCCAAGGGCTGTATTTCCCCTTATAGAAGCTCTGGATGATCCGGATGAAGATGTTAGAAGGAATGCTGTTTTTGCTCTTGGGAAAATCAGAGATAAAAGATCCGTTCCCGGACTCGTTGAAAAGCTAAAAGACCCTGATGACGGTTTTAGATGGGGCATAGTAAGGACTCTCGGCCAGATAGCAGATCCCCTGGCAGTCGATGCCCTTATAAGGTGCCTTAAAGATAAATCCCAGAGAGTAAGAGTAAGGACAGCCGAAGCCATAGGAATGCTTGGAGACAAAAAAGCCGTGAGGCCATTAATGGAGGCGGCAAACTTTGATACAGACGAACTTGTAAGAGTATGGGCAAATTTTGCCCTTGTGAGGCTCGGCCAGAACGAAAAGCTGAATCCGGTATTAATGGCACTTCAAAATAGAGATCCCATGGTAAGATTTAATGCCGCAGGGGCTCTCGGAAAACTCGGACTCACTTCTTCAATTCCGTATCTGACAAGGGCCTCAAAAGACCCTGATAAAAGAGTAAGATACAGAGTTGCCCTTTCTCTGGGACAGATAAAAGATATGGATGTTGTAGATTGTCTCCTTCAGATGCTTGAAGATGAAGATGAACAGGTAAGGTATTCTGCGGCAGAATCCCTTGGCAGAGTAGGTCATCCGAAAACATTGAACTATCTTATAAAAGCTCTTGAGGACGAAAGCAGTCAGGTCAGATTTTTCTCTGCAAAAGCCCTGTGTAACTTTGAAGGGAAAGAAATACTTATGGCTTTGAAGAAGGCTCTTGAAAAGGAAGATGAAGTATGGCTAAAAGAAAATCTGAGAGATCTCATTACATCTATAGAAGAAAAACAAATTTTAAAAACTTCAATAGAAGAAATCA
>JBFMAM010000491.1:0-1290 GCA_040755805.1 Nitrospirota bacterium | reverse complement strand
TATATACAAGAAAGCATATACTATGCTCAATTTTCATTCCCCTTTGTGCCGATTTGTCGGCATGAATGTTTCATTTTGCTTACCGCAGTTTGTCATTCCGTGCTTAACACGGAATCCAGTCCTTCGACAAGCTCAGGATGCATGGTGAGACTTCGGCGTGAGCTCAGTCGAACGCCTGTCGAACCATGGATTCCTGCTTTCGCAGGAATGGCATAAAAACTATTTGTTATTGAACAGCCCCTGTTTTATAAACTTAAGAAATATCATTTATATTCCCTTTACATATTGTTATCACTGGTGTCCCTTTTAGAATCCATCCACAAAATGGCGAATTTTTGCCCATTGAAGCAAATCTTTCTGGCTCTATTTTAAACTTTTTGTTTACATCTAAAATTACAATATCAGCATCGTACTTAGGCTTCAGAGTTCCTTTTGAACCGTTGATGATTAAATCAAGAATATTTGCTGGATTTAAAGCCATCTTTTCTACTAATTGGCTCATAGTTAAGACCCCTTCCTCAACAAGCTTCATGCTCAAACCCAGTGCCGTCTCAAGTCCTGAAATACCTGATGGAGCCTTATCAAATTCTTGGAGCTTTTCGTCCATATGATGTGGGGCATGGTCAGTAGCAATCACATCAATCGTGCCATCTTGCAGGCCTTCTTTTACGGCCTTGATATCGCGTTTTGTCCGCAATGGGGGATTCACCTTTGCATTTGTATCATAACCCCTAACAGCATCTTCAGTGATACTGAAATAATGGGGGCATGTCTCTGCTGTTACATTTACCCCTCTTTTCTTTGCATCCCTTATTAATTTCACCGAGCCTTCTGTTGATACATGGGCAATGTGGAGCCTTCCTCCTGTGAGTTCTGTCAACGAGATATCCCTGTAAACCATTATCACCTCTGCCTCAGCCGGAATTCCCCTTAGCCCAAGGGTCACAGACAATAACCCTTCATTCATCACCCCACCCTCAGAGAGGGTTAAATCCTCACAGTGAGAGATTATAGGCACACTAAAGGCTCTTGAATACTCAAGTGCCCTTCTCATAATCAGGCTGTTCATCACAGGCTGTCCATCATCAGAGAATGCAATACAACCCTCATCCCTCATTGTGCCCATCTCTGCAAGTTCTTCGCCCTTCTGGCCCTTAGTTATAGCACCAATTGGAAGGACAGTGCATAAGCCCTCCTGCGCAGCCTTTCTTATTATGAATTCTGTAACACTTGCATTGTCATTGACAGGGTATGTATTCGGCATGCAGCAGACAGTTGTAAAGCCTCCCT
>JBFMAM010000490.1:0-1292 GCA_040755805.1 Nitrospirota bacterium | reverse complement strand
ACCCAAAATCAGAATCTTTTTCTGAGCTTCCATAATTTTATTCCCCTCCCATGCTTACGAAGCTTTCAGGCCTCTGATTCTCTTATTTAACCGCAAACGAAAGGATTGCCCACATAGCAGTGATTATCAAGGCCGAGAAGCCAACAAAAAGCCCTATCATCCATTGGATAAGCATCCGTTATAGTAGGCATGGTTAAAGTTTATCATCTAATTCTGAATATCGCAAGTTCTTTTCTGCTCATGTAAAAGGATAAAAGTCAAAGGGTTACGGTTAGCCCCGTTAGAGATTTTAGCTCTAACGGGGTTAGGAAGCCCGCCCCGTTAGATCGTAATTATTATCTAACGGGGCCCGTATCGGTAAGGTCAAGAGGTAACGGTTAATGGGTGATAAGGTTTCGTGTCTTTTGACGTCATTGTAATACGATTAATCATAATTTGGCGGGTTCAAGTTTGTAACTTGAACCTGAATATTGAAATGGTTTTTCTCGTTATCCTCTGTGTCTCAGTGCCTCTGTGGTTAAAAATTCATCTGACCCTCATCTCTATCCCACTAACACATTTTGGAGCTTTTCTTCTAGTGCTTTAATCATATTCTGGATTGCCTCGACCTCTTTTTCCTCAAAGTATCTTTCACCACATTGGGAACAGACATAAGCAGGAATTTTCTCAATAAAAAGATGATATCCCTTCCTATCCACTGTATAAGTCACCGTTGTCTTTTCCATCTCACCATTGCATAACAAGCATTTCATTTTTTCCTCCTCGTCTTGAAGTCTGCTTCCCATTTTTCTAAAGATGGTATATATGCTGTTATTATAGCAAGGTATGCCTCCTTAGGTGCACATACAACATGAACCGGTCTTCTGTTATTCGGCATTCCAAACATTAAACAACTGTGTCCTCTTTTATCTTCTGGATAATCTTCTATTATCTCCCCGTTAAATACTACATGGCTTACTTCATCTGTTGTTATTATCTCATCTTCAGCATTCATTTCATCTTTTATCATCCTCTGTGTATTAAGTGATAGAAACAGAAATAAGGAGGGTTGTCCCTATGTTCATGCATAGGAAATTTTAAACCACAGAGGCACTGAGACACAGAGTGCCCTCTGTGGTTGAATTAAGGTTTTTGTTCTTAAAAACGGTTTGCATAGATGCTATAAACGTATGTGGCATCTTCCTGAACCCATACAGCATGGAGCCATACGGCAATGGCATTACCGCTTGAATTCATAGCAATCCGGGGATCGTAAGCATCTTCTGTGCCAGTATCAAGGAGGGTAGGTGGGT
>JBFMAM010000489.1:0-1294 GCA_040755805.1 Nitrospirota bacterium | reverse complement strand
CTCTGCAGGCATATTCCCATTCTGCTTCAGTGGGGAGTCTGTATCCATCTCTTGCTCTCCATACATGTGGTTCTCCTCTGTTTTCTGCAGAGCCATAACAGGGATAGAGTCCTTCCTGCTCTGAAAGCCAGTTACAATAAGCAACTGCTCCATACCAGTTTACATATACTGCAGGATGTTCTTCATACTCCATTTTTACTCTGAATTTACCCGGGTCAGGTCCTCCTCTTATTCCGCAGTACTGGTCATTTACTATATCCATCCAGGGCACATCCTTTTCATTCTGATTTCCCATAGAATTCAGAAAGGCACAGTATTCTTTATTTGTTACCGGATATTTACTCATAAGAAAAGCACTTAAGGTGACCTGATGTAAAGGAGTTTTACAGGTATATCCTGTACCGCTCCCCATCTGAAATGTTCCTCCCGGAATTAACAGCATATCAGGTTTTATAACGTCAGGTTTGGAAGCTGTTTTTACACTTTTCAACTTGATTCTTTTCATCTTTTCTCTGGAATTCAGAATTTGTAACATTTCATATGCACTGGAAAATCTGTTTTGCGGCTCATCTTCCAGAGCTTTCATAATAAAGATCTCCATCTCGGGACTGAACCCCGGATCTATTTCTGTGAGAGGTTTGAACTGAAACGGTATGGGGTCTATCCCTGTAAGAAGATGATGCATTGTGGCGCCGAGAGCATAAAGGTCTGAACGGGCTTCAGGCTTTCCATGACATTGTTCTATAGGAGAATATCCTTCGGTGCCGATAGCTGTTTTTGCTGTTTTACTGCCTTTTCTTATTGCTCTGGCAATACCGAAATCAACAAGCATAACTCTGCCGTCTTTGTGAATCATAATGTTTCCCGGTTTTAGATCTCTGTATATTATGGGAGGATTCTGGCTATGTAGGTAATCCAGGACTTCCAGTATCTGTTTAGCCCATTCTATAACTGCCTCTTCCGGCAGTCCCGGTTCACCATGTGTTTCAAGTATAGTTTCCAGATCTTCCCCTTCTATATAATTCATTACAAGATAGTAACGGCCGTCACTTATAAAGTAGTCGAAAACTTTGGGAAGATTGGGATGATCTAATTTATTGAGAAGTTTTGCTTCTCTTTTGAACCAGTCTTCTGCCTGAGCTTTTTCCAGTTCATCACCCATGGGAGGTAAAAGTTCTTTTACGGCACAGGGAGTTTCAAATTTTGTATCTATGGCCTTATAAACGGCTCCCATACTGCCTGCTTTTAAATGATTAAGTATTTTATAACGATTTTCAAGAAAAATATCAAGGCA
>JBFMAM010000488.1:0-1298 GCA_040755805.1 Nitrospirota bacterium | reverse complement strand
GATTTCAATGGCTGCAAATGGTTATCTATCTCCGAATGCTACTTCCTGGGCATATGCTCCTGGTGGTCTTGATGACAAATTTTTGCCCGGGGCAAGCGGTTTTAAATACCTTATTCTTGCTAAAGCAATTGACATAGCTGGAAATATTCAGGATACCTATACAGTTGATATTTCTTCTCTTGTTATAAAAGTTGACAAAGCAGCACCGTCTTCTCAAATAACAGACTATCCTCTTGATGACTCTGACGAAACAAGTGGGAGATATAAATCCCAGAACATAGGAAAATCAGCAACAGCCTCCAGGTTCAAAGGAACTGCACAGGATTCTTATTACACCCAGAACAATTCAACAGTTGCTGCCACTCAAATAAGGCTTTCTTATCTGTCAGAAGGAGATCCCTATTACTGGAACCAGTCTGCAAATAATTTCAGTTCATGGACAATTACAGCAGATGCTGCATGGTTTGATACCTTGCTCAGCGGCTCTGGTCCAACATATAACTGGCTTTATTTATCAGACATTGAATGGCCAGCAGGTGACAGGGAATATAAATTAGAAGCAAAGTCAATGGATGATGCAAGAACTGCTGAAGATACTGGAGATGGGAACTGGGAAAATCCACAGTCCAGGCCCAACAACATAAGATATTTCATAATTGATGATTCTCCTCCTTCAGTTCTTATAACATCGCCTACAGCTTTGGCACAAAAGAGTCTGACGAAAATATACGGTACTGTAAATGCAGACATTGCAGGATTTAACAGTGGTGAAATAAAAATATCAACAGGCTCAGGAGCAAATACAAGATACTGGACAGGTTCTGGCTGGTCCACTTCAGAGCAATGGTTGACCAACCCTGTTAAATTAGGTCCTACTTCCTGGTATTATACTGTGGACGAGATAATGCTCAAAGACGACATTGTTTATACTTTTGTTGCAAAGTCTTTGGATTATGCAGGAAATTATTCTAATGTTTATTCAACTTACAATGTAACTTATGATACAACTCCGCCAAATGTTACACTGACTTATCCAGAAGACGGGGATACTTACTCATCTGTAAAATATTCAACTCCTGTTGCAGGAACAAGTGCCAATACACAATTGGCGCCGAATACAGGTGTCAGTTCAGTAACAGTTGCCATAAGTCAAATGAATAAAGTAGGTGCAAACTATGTTTACAATACCTGCTTTAATGGCACAGGTTATGAGGCATGTTCATCTCCCATATGGCTTTCTTACACAGGAGGAACCCTTGCAAACTGGGAGTTCAATGACCCTGATCTTTCATTTATAA
>JBFMAM010000487.1:0-1298 GCA_040755805.1 Nitrospirota bacterium | reverse complement strand
TAATATCCCTGCTGGAATTTGACGGGGAGAGATATTCACCAATGAAGAACATTGACCTGGACCATATCGCAAGGCTACTGGGAACGGATGGAGAAGGAGCAAGACAAAAAGCAAGGCATGAGAAAGAGAGAAGAGAGCATAAAGCCATTCTTCAGAGAAATTTGGACGAATAGAGAAGCATCACGGAGCATGGTCAGGAAATGTATCCTGGTCATGCAGAGGAGAGAAAACAGGAGATATCTCTTACCTCATTACCTATGAAAACCAGAATCCACAATTGAAGCTTTCCTATTGGTTGGCAAAACTTGCAAAAACTTGCAATTGCAAAAGAAATCAAAAAGCGCCTTGATGAGTCTGCCATGTCAGCAGACGAGGTTATACAATCTATTGGTGATATTGGTCATAAATGGCTTGCTAACACGTTTTAGCAACAACGTAGGGGCGTTTATACAATCTATTGGTGATATTGGTCATAAATGATAAAATGCTTGTCAGGAATGATGAGAGCAGCAGTCATCAATACTCCTTTACTAGTTTACCTTTTACTAGTTTATTTTTTACTAGTTATTAAAATGCATACACTTCCCATGTAAAAAATATATGCTTTCGATAACTATTCTTATCGCAAGTATGTGTTGTGATTTTGGACCTTTTAGATGGTGGTCATTGTTATCCATTGTTTAACAATACACGCACGCGTGGGGGTGTACCTGCGAAAACCTGATAGCAGGTGATGGATATAGAACGTAAATGCAACGATTCGGTCGTAGATGTAGATGTAGATAAAGATATAGATATAGATGTAGATGTAGATAAAGATGTAGATGTAGATGTAGAAAAGAACAACGACGACGACAACCCATCCCTTCGGGAACAACTGCATACACTTCATAAGTTTATTTCCTGCGGATTATTAATCCACAATTCTATTCTCAATTCATAATCTCCAATTATCGACTGGACTAGCTTTTCTGTGAGCAGTCTCACAGTCAGATTTAGCAATTGCTAAATATCTTCTGACCATTTCCAAAGAAGAATGACCTAATAACCTTTGTAGTGTAAAGATATCTCCTCCATTTCTTAAATATTGAATTGCGAACGTATGCCGGAAACGATGCGGATAAACATCTAAAACCTCTGCTCGCTTTCCAATTCTTTGTAATAGCTGGCGGATGGATGTGCGATTCATTGGTAACCCTTGAAGAGTGGTAAAAATATAATCTTCTGGTTGTAGATATTTGCCAGAAAGAAATCGCCACAGGGTGCTTTTTGATAGCTTTCCGATAAAGACAGAACGG
>JBFMAM010000486.1:0-1300 GCA_040755805.1 Nitrospirota bacterium | reverse complement strand
AGATCGGCCTGTCCCATTGTGAAGCCGCCGAGCTCGTTGGAAATCTTCATAACCTGATCCTGATAAAGTATTACCCCGTAGGTTTCCTGCAATATTGATTTCAGAAGAGGATGTTTATATACTATTTTCTTCCTGCCCCTTCTGCAGGCAATAAAGTCATCTACCATTCCCGAACCGAGAGGACCGGGCCTGTAAAGGGCGACAAGAGGAATAAGGTCTTCAAAATGTTCCGGTTTAAGTTCTCTTACAATTTTTTTCATCCCGTCGGATTCCAGCTGAAATACTCCTACTGTCTGAGCTTTCTGTAAAAGGTCCACGGTTTTCTTGTCATCAAGAGGTATGACGGATATGTCCACATCTACCATTCTATTCTTCTTTATCATAGCAATGGTATCATCCATAACGGTAAGGTTTCTCAGGCCAAGAAAATCCATCTTTAAAAGGCCTATTTTCTCAAGGTTTTTCATTTCATACTGGGTACATACATCGGTTCCGTCAGTTGTATACAGAGGAACACAGTCTTCAAGGGGATATTTGGAAATAACAACACCTGCGGCATGAATTCCTGGATGCCTTGCAAGGCCCTCCAGTTCCTGAGCCGTATCCAGTAATCTCTTAACCTGCATATCCTGAGAATAAAGCTCTTCAAGTTCTGCTTCCGTGTCAAGGGCATCCTGTATATTTTTTGCCCTGGGAGGAATAAGTTTTGCAATTTTATCCACAACAGGGAGAGGCATCTCAAAAACACGGCCCACATCTCTTATAACAGCGCGAGCCTTCATACGACCAAAGGTTATAATCTGAGCAACCCTTTCAATTCCGTAAAGATCTTTCACATAATTTATAACTTCCTGACGTCTGTTATAACAGAAATCAATATCTATATCGGGGAGAGACTTCCTCTCCGGGTTGAGAAAACGTTCAAAAATCAATCCGTACTGTACAGGGTCCAGGTCTGTAATACCGAGAGAATAAGCCACAATGCTTCCTGCAGCGCTTCCTCTTCCGGGACCGATAGGTATTTTATTTTTACGGGAATAATTCATAAAATCCCATACAATTACAAAATAGGCATCATAACCTTTATCATGAATAACATCCAGTTCATAATTAAGCCTGGGGAGCATTTCTTCCCAGTTATCAGGATAGCGCCACTTCAAACCTTCCTCACAGAGATGGCGAAGGTAAGATACGATATCGTAACCGGGAGGCACTTTAAATTCAGGAAGATGTAATTCATCAAAGGTAAAATGAAGATTGCAGTCATCAACTATGCGGCGGGAATTCTCCAGAGCATCGG
>JBFMAM010000485.1:0-1300 GCA_040755805.1 Nitrospirota bacterium | reverse complement strand
TTCTCCATTTTGATACTCCGTCGGTTCCCTTTGCCCTAATCTTCATGTTTAACCTTTACCCACCAAAAGAAGGACTGTGGAAGTCCACGAATACTAATAAGGAGGACTAAAAGTTATATCTCTAATAGTCTGGCCAAAGGCTCTTCTACCATATATGCCAGGTTGACCGAGATATGTTATAAACGTTTGCCTTTTTCCTTGATACTCCACAGTTATCTCTGCATAATCGTCCCAGAGCTCAGGCCGTAGTAGATCGGGTACCGTATAGACACCCTCCGCATCGGTCGAATATCCCTTTGAGAGTCCCAACCTTGTCTTTACAAACACTGTCGCTCCCGATAACGGAGTCCCATGGGGATCCTTTACATGGCCAGAAATGCCAAAAAAATGTCTACTCACCTTTCCATTAGCTTCTGCAATGATTAATGCCCGACCATCAGGGGTAATCTCTATATCACCCGGTTGGTTGAGACCACTAATGAAGGTCAGTGGCTTGTCATTCTTCGGGAAGATGGCAATTGTACCTTTATTATTACTGGATACATACAAATTACCATAATCATCAACAGCTATGCCTCCAGGTGTACCAACAGAATATTTGCGAGTTTTGGGCTCTATATAGATGGGATTAGTTAAACCAATCATCGAGCCATTCCCATTCTTCACTTCAACCCACACATAATTAAAGCCAGTTGGATCTACACCTAACGTGTAAGTTAGAGGAGTTCCAGCAGCCCCGATTTTTGTTTCTCCAGTTTTTGTAATTACAAATACATCTGCATCCCCGGGAGCATTAAGAACAAGTATTTTAAAATTTAGTTTTAGATCTTCTTTTTCACTTTTTACATAAACTGTGTCGCCGATGATTGCATCATTTTCGTTATATTCCCCATTTTCATCAACATCTGCTAAAAGTCTCAGTTGTACATCAGGTTTGTTGGTTAGAAAAACCCGGCCTTTTCTTACTCCTTGGAGGATAGAATTTTTATCTGCAGGCTTTGTGGTATATACGTGTAGAGTGGGTTCAGTAAGATTCCAAGCGGTCCAGAGGAAATTATCAATACCACCAACGGCGGGGATCTTGTGCCCCATTTTCAAAAGTTGGTCCCAGAAATCTATAGCTTTCCGATTGTTGGGAATATATTTTTCCAAAATAGAATCAAGAGAATCAAGCCACCAAGCAGTTAACCAAACTTCAATAGCACTATAACCGGCGGGTAAAGGCCAGTTATACCATGGATACAAAGTACTCCATGGGTGATTAATAACGACCAATCCATTATGTTCCTTTATTACTTTA
>JBFMAM010000484.1:0-1301 GCA_040755805.1 Nitrospirota bacterium | reverse complement strand
TGCAGCTACTACCTCATTTGTAAATTGTTCTGAAGATACATAAAGGACTATAAGGCTAGGCCTTTTATCTATCGCTGCATTGCCTACAGCATTTATAAGATGGGTCTTTCCAAGACCTACACCTCCATAAACAAATAATGGGTTATATACGTTGCCTGGCGCCTCTGCAACAGCCCTTGCTGCTGCCTGGGCAAATTGGTTACTTGGCCCGACTACAAAATTCTCAAATGTATATTTTGGGTTAAGATATATACCTTTACCTGCAAGTCTCTGCCTTCGGCTTTCTAATTCCATGCCCATCTTCTTGACAGCCGGGTCTATCTTCTCCGCTATCCTGTAACGCACGCTTACCGGGTATCCTAAGTTACCCTCTATAGATTTGGCTATTATGTCCGGATAGTTGTCTTCTATCCAATCTTTAAAGAACCTATTGGGAATATCAATAGTTACCTGTTGTTCCTTTATCTGAAAGAGTTTGATAGGTCTAAACCAGAGCTCAACTATAGTTTTACCCACCTTTTCCTCTATCTTAGAAAGGCTATTATTCCATATTTCTTCAAGAGCCATGTTCACCCACTAAATTACTAACAGTTTACTAACACATGTTGATAACTTCGGGGGACGGTATAAATTATAATAGCTCATATTAGCAGGCAAGACAAGAAAATCTGTTATTATTTTGTCAGGTATAATTTTATAACCAGATTTCCAAAAACTATTAAAAACTAAACCACATTTTTCAAATACTTTATTAACACTTAAATCAAGCGATCTTTGATTATAAAGACCCAAACCTATCCGCAGGACTGGCTAATAACCCATCGGATAGTGGCAGGTCGGGAGACCTGCCAAAGTACTTTTAAACATATAAACACTTACTATTACAACTACTAACATTTATTTCAATTATATAGTAGTAGAGCTTAATAAACCCTACCGTTAACATTCTTCTTTAGATAAGCCTTTATAAAATCATCTATGTAACCATCAAGTACGGTATCAACATTACCTATCTCGATACCCGTTCTGTGGTCCTTTACAATCCTGTAAGGCTGTAAGATGTAAGACCTTATCTGATTTCCCCATGCAATTCCTTTTTTATCTCCCACAAAAGACTCTATCTTTTTTTCCTGCTCTCTCAGCCTTAGATCATACAGACGTGCCTTCAGTATCTTCATAGCAATAGCCCTATTTTTATGTTGTGAACGTCCATTCTGACAGCTGACAACGATGCCGGTCGGGATATGGGTAAGCCTCACAGCTGAGGATGTCTTATTTACATGTTGTCCTCCTGCACCAGA
>JBFMAM010000483.1:0-1308 GCA_040755805.1 Nitrospirota bacterium | reverse complement strand
AGACTAATCAATCCTCCATGTAATTTTCTTGGTTAATACTTTGCCTTTTGGCAAGTTGAGGTCGGATGTCAATAGTGGATACCAATTCACTCATGCTGCAATCCTCGTTTGATAAAACTTTTTCTCATAAGCAACAGGGGATAGATACCCCAGCTTTGCCTGTCTCCTCTGTCGGTTGTAAAAGACTTCTATGTATTCGTTGATCTCCTGCATTGCCTCTTGTCTGCTTCTATATTTCCTGTGATGCACAAGTTCCTGCTTAAGAGTTCCCCAGAAGCTTTCCATAGGAGCATTGTCATAACAATTTCCTTTTCTACTCATTGATGCTTTCATACCGAACTGCTCAAGCACTTTTCTGTATTGAAGCGCACAGTATTGACTTCCACGGTCTGAGTGGTGTATCAGTCCTTTTGCAGGCCGCTTAGCCGCTACTGCCCTGAATAATGATTCACTGACAAGGTTCTTTGTTATCCTTTCTCCCATTGCATAGCCCACTATCTCGCCATTAAATATATCCTTATGCCCGGCAAGATAAAGCCACCCTTCTTCTGTAGGTATATAGGTGATATCCGTTACCCATATCTTATTCGGCGCTTCTGCCTTGAATTCTTGGTTTAATATGTTGTCTGCTACAGGCAGTTTATGATCCGAGTCTGTCGTTGCTTTGTATTTCTTTGTCTGTTTGCAGTAAAGCCCTTGCTCTCTTTTTATCCGCTTTATACGGCATATGCCAACATATGTGCCGCCCTCTGCCAACTCCTTCTGGAGCTTCTCAGCTCCGCATACCCCGCGTGTGCGCTTATGTGCAGCTTTTATTTCTATTGCCAGACAGGAATCTTCTTGTTCCCTCTTTGAAGGCTTTCTGTTAAGCCATGCGTAATATCCGCTCTCCGATACTTTTAAATACCTGCATAATGCAGACACCGAATACTGGAGCCGCAGTTGCTTTATCATCGCGCACCTCGCTGCGACTCTTTTGCAAAGTACGCTGCCGCTTTTTTTAATATGTCTCGCTCCATCTTTACTTCTGCCAGTTCTTTTTTGAGCCTGTAATTTTCTAACTCTACCTCTGTCAGCGGTCTTTGGTTTTTTCCTACTTCTGAAAGCTTCCCTGCCTTATATGCCTTGACCCAGTTGCTTAAGGTTGTCGGAGCCAGCAATAACCGCTTGGCCACATCATGTACTGACAACCCTTCCTCTACCACAAGTTTTACTGCCTCCTGCCGAAATTCCTTCGTGTACCTTCCATACGGTAACCTTTCCATCTGAACACCTCCGTTAACTTATTTTACCTCAACTTTTGGTGTC
>JBFMAM010000482.1:0-1311 GCA_040755805.1 Nitrospirota bacterium | reverse complement strand
GAAACCTGACCCTTTTGCCTATCGCTATCAAATCACTAATGCAACAAAAACATTCTTCGAGTTACTTATAAAGTCAGAAAGCATTGACTACTTTCTTCAGCATTCCTTTTTTGATGCCTCAAATAAAGCCTTTGTACTCAATGGTAAGCACATGCCAGGTAGAGAAACGATACTTCCTGCAATCCAGAAAGCCTATACTATCCTTAAAAGTCCTCTTGGCTATGTTCCAATCTTAGAGGTTACTCTTCTGGCTGGAATTTATTCCATAACAGAATTAGGAGCTTACTTTGAAATCTTTGAAGCTATTGATACACTTAAGTCCCTTCAGAAAGAACAGCCAGAGCTGGTGAGGTTCAATGTGGACCGTTGGGGAGCTTTGACTTTTGTAAAATTCAATGGTGATATATTGAAATAGTGGAGGCGTGAAGACATGCCAATCCCTTCTCAAAAAGACATACAAGTTCCTCTTCTCCATTTGGTTCATACCATGGGTGGTCAGGTAAGGCCTAGCGATGTTTTCGACAGACTTGCCGATTGCTTTGGACTTACAGAAAAAGACCGTCAGGAAATGCAACCTTCTGGGTTGAGCAGGAAGTTCGATAACAGGGTCCAATGGGCAAGATATTCTCTTTGCTCCCAAGGTTTCATGGGTAAATCTACTCACGGCATCTGGAAGATCACGGAAAAAGGAATAAAAGAACTTGCACGCTTAGGCTTGATAGATAAGCCCTTTTCTAAGGCTACATTTTTTCAAGGTCAAAGCGCCATAGCCCTCACCAAAGATATAAAAGAGATAAAATCAGATGATGAAGATATTATAGAACTTGTCCTTGATGAAATTGCCCCTGATGGGTCAAAGCAATTTCCCGATGATTTTATTTACAACAAAGAAAGCACCGAGTTTTATGAAATAGAACTGCCGGGGACTCAACTTTATCTTGCACATCTTTCTCAAACAGTAATCACTTCACCTAAAGGATATTTTCGTTACCAAGCAAAAAATCCTCCTGAAGCTAAATATATTCTCTATGCACATGATATAGGCTCTAAAAAAGTCAAAATACCCAGAGATAATCTTACTCTGTTTAAAATAGTTAAAACCTATGAGAAGTATTGTGATGAAATGATCCGTAGGGCTTTTGAACTTTTTCTTGAATTCACCTATGATGAAACTAAAGCTGAAGATGGACTGCACCCCTCCAACTGGACACGAAACTGAATAAAGTTAGTATGCTTATGAGGAGAAGCCAATAAGGCATGTTTGAGATGAAGATACAGAATTTTAAGGGTATACTAAGATATAGGTTGCCC
>JBFMAM010000481.1:0-1312 GCA_040755805.1 Nitrospirota bacterium | reverse complement strand
TAACTATATATTCGCTATGGTTACGAACAAGTGCAAATATAATTCTCAAAAGCTTTCTGGCTATGGCAATCAAAGCCTTCAGTCTGGGTTTGCCTCTATTAATAAACCCTTGATACTCCTTATGCAAAATCCCACCCTTACGAACTACATTCACAGACGCAAAATACAAAAACTTTCTCAACAGGCAACGTCCTCTTTTGGAAATCCTGCGGCTCCCTCTGTGCTTGCCAGAACTAATTTCAAAGAGGTCAAGCCCTGCAAGTTTCTCTATCTCAGAAATGGTGTTGAATTTGCTGAAATCCCCTACCTCCCCTATTATACCGGCTGCTGTAATCTCACCAATTCCTTTTATAGAAAGTATGTAACGGCTATAAGAAACTCGCTCAAGGTTCTGGCTCATTCCTTTTTCCAGTTTATCAATAAAACTTCCACAGGCCTCTATGTGACTCAGTATTTCTCTTATCTCCAAAACAATACTTCTCTGCCCTTCTGTGATACCAACAGATGTCTGGGCGGTCGTAAAAAGCTCCTCAGCACGCTTTTTACCGAATTTCCCTCTACTTACCTTCCTCAACGTGTTAGCCAATTCTTCAATGCCGTATCCTATAATGTCTTGTGGAGTTGGGTAGTGCTTTATAAGATATTGGGCGCTCTTTGTCTTTATATCATTCATTACCTTCAAAAACTCAGGGAAGATAATAAACATCAGTTCCTGAAGTTGATTCAAAAGCGCTATGCGTCTTTGCATACTTCGTTCTCTTGCATGTATCAGTCTGCGAAGCTCTGCTGCAATTCCTTCAGGAATAACTACCGTAAGGGCATGTCCAAGCTCTATAATGTCAGCTATAACCTTGGGGTCTTTGTAGTCTGTTTTGTTAGGCGAATTACCCTGAAGCTCTTTGAGTCTCTTTGTATGCATCGGATTTACCTGTACAATCTTAACTGGTTTACTCCTCAAAAATTGTATAAGAGGCTCTGCATAAGGACCTGTGGATTCAAAACCAACAATTATTTCTTCAAGATTATTAGCTTTTTTCACCATAGAAATACGATTCCAAAACTCGTTAAAACCTCTACCATTGTTGAAAAACTCAAATGGTTTCATTTCGCTTCTATCGGGACATCGGCAATATCCCATATGTTTATCTTTGCTAACATCAACTGTGACAATAAGTGTTTTATCATTGACTACTTTAAACTTTTTTGTTTGAATATTTTTCAAGGCTTTGCTCCTTTCTTTGTTTTAGGTTTTTACCAACTTGCAGTATACACTAAAACATGAAAGAGTAAAGCCTTTAGAGCTTAACTACTT
>JBFMAM010000480.1:0-1313 GCA_040755805.1 Nitrospirota bacterium | reverse complement strand
GACAAATTTTGCCATGGAAAACTCAATGCCTATTGTAAAAAGGAGAAGTATGACGCCAATTTCTGCAAGAATCTCTATGGAGTGAGTGTCTTTTACTATTCCGATACCATAAGGCCCTATAATAACCCCAGCAACAAGGAATCCGACAAGAGATGGTATCTTAAGCTTCTGAAGTAAAAATACCATTAAGGCAGAGGCACCAAAGACGATGACTAATGATTTTAAGAATTCATATTCCATTACTATAAGGACTCAGGCAGTGAGTATATCTACTCTGAATGCTCGGTGATTATCTGACCGGGACAGATAAATGATATCCCATGACGTGTATCAAGCATGATTCCTTCAATAATTGGATGATTTATCTTCCTCTCTGCTTGCCATTTAACTATAAAATTAGCTCCTGGGCCGCCTCTCTTATCATATTCCTTGATGTAAATATGAGTAGATTCTAATGGCTTCAGTTTCATGGGTTTTTTTAACATAGCTATCTATCATATTGCCGCTTGTATCATAATAATCTGCCTTGAGTATCGTAATAGGATATTTGGGATCTGTATTCCGGATGCTCAACATTGCAGCAAGTTCGAGTCGCACCGCTTTAGGACCAGAATAGATATTAGAATAGATAGAAACATATACTGACCCGCCAGATGAAAGTTCAGCGTCAGACATCGCATGTGCACATATTGGTAAAAAGCATACTGACAGAACAATTGTTTTTATCAAAAGCCTTGTAATACCGGATATCAATTCACATTTACAATGAAACATAAAAGTGTCCTCCTTCCCGATTGTATTGATGTTAGTATAATCATACTACAACGATTTCTGAAGATTCTAATACAAACGCATTAAATGTCGTTACATTGTCATTGCGAGCGACCAACGGGAGCGTGGCAATCTCACTTTTCTTGAGATTGCGGAGCCTGCCCCGAACCGATGAGATTGCTTCGGGACTTCGTCCCTCGCAATGACAGGAGAGGGGTTTCACTCCTCGCACTGACACTTTACTTAATGCGTTTGTATTAATTTTTGCATATCATAGTTACAACGTTCTACACCTTACCATCAATTCATGATATATGCTAACCATTCTTAAAAGCCTCAACCTCATAAATGACTAATATCATCCTTCCTTTCTTCACCTTTTATCTTTCTTTCAATATACTCCTTTGCTATATCCCTTCCCCCAAGACCGAACGCTATCGCAAGTGCAAGGACTACACCGCCGAAGATTATTGCAAAGGCAATAACTATCGTCCCTCTTCCAATACCAAGCTGTTCAAGCGCCATAGTTAAAGCGAGTAAAA
>JBFMAM010000479.1:0-1314 GCA_040755805.1 Nitrospirota bacterium | reverse complement strand
AGGGGTCTTATTAAAACTAATATCTTATTTCATCCGTTTCATCCCAAATAATCGTATAGGTATAAGAGAAAAAAGATGGGGCGGAAAAGCTCTCACCACCGGTTTCATTGCACTTGAAGGAGAATCCGGCTATCAACCACAGATTTTGCGCGGAGGAATTCACTGGCTAACACCATTCCAGGATGAAGTCCATATAGCGGAATTTGTAACAATTCCCCAGGGTAAATTAGGATATGTCTTTGCAAGAGATGGAGCTCCTCTGAGTCCAGGCCAGACTCTTGGCTGCAATATAAAGGCCAACAATTTCCAGGACACGGAACATTTTATACGGAGCGGAGGACAGAAAGGTCTTCAGAGACTGGTACTCCGTGAAGGTACCTATGCAATTAACCTTGCTCAATTTGCAATTATTACAGATGAGAAGGTCTATTCCATACCTCTCACAAGACAGGAAGAACAGATTATTAACAATATGGCACTTGAAATCTCGAACAGAGACGGTTTTAAACCTATTGTAATAAAAGACTCGGACGATATGGTTGGAGTTGTTACCGTCCATGACGGACCTTCCATGCAACAGGGAGAACTAATAGCCCCTGTGGTAGGAGAAGATCCGGAAAACAAAGAAACATACCACAATAATTTCCAGGATGCAGATAAGTTCCTCCTTGCCGGCGGTATGAGAGGAAGACAGTTACAGGTACTCGTGGAAGGAACATATTATGTAAACCGCCTTTTTGCAACAGTGGAAATGATAGAGAAAACAGTTATTGATGTAGGTTATGTAGGAGTTGTCGTATCTTATACGGGTGAAACAAGCGAAGATTTATCAGGTTCCGACTATAAACACGGAGAACTTGCAGGAAAAGGTTGTCGCGGTGTATGGAACACGCCTCTCCTTCCCGGCAAATATGCCTTTAATACCTATGCAGGTAAAGTAATGAAGGTTCCCACGACAAATATTATATTAAAATGGGCAAAGAGAGAAATAGGTTCACATAAATTTGACGAAAATCTTACCGAAATATCTCTTATTACGAAAGATGCCTTTGAACCTGTACTTCCACTTTCAGTGGTCGTCCATATCGATTACAGAAAAGCTCCTCTCGTTATACAGCGTTTCGGAGACATTAAGAAACTTGTCGAACAGACCCTTGACCCCATGGTATCGGCTTATTTCAAAAACATAGGCCAGACAAGAACTCTTATACAGTTAATACAGGAAAGAAGTGCCATTCAGCAGATAGCAAGTGACGAAATGAAGGAAAAATTTGTCCGTTACAACCTGGAGCTTGAAGAAGTGCTCATCGGAAC
>JBFMAM010000478.1:0-1316 GCA_040755805.1 Nitrospirota bacterium | reverse complement strand
GGAAAAGACAGGGATAGGGATATCCTGCAACTACTAAATGCACGATTCCAGAGAGGTAGAAGAGTTGTGAGGGTCAATCCAGACAAGGAGGGTTTGGACTCTATTCTTGAATTTGACGTATTTGGTTCTACAATCTTATGCGGTGTCGATGAGCTACCGGAAACACCCAGGTCGAGGGCTATTGTCTTTGTTATGGAACAAAATGTGAGACCAGTAGCAAAGGT
Source organism: Nitrospirota bacterium (assembly GCA_040755805.1). Taxonomy (GTDB): domain Bacteria; phylum Nitrospirota; class Thermodesulfovibrionia; order Thermodesulfovibrionales; family SM23-35; genus JBFMAM01. The sequence goes on along the minus strand of JBFMAM010000478.1, from coordinate 1,092 downwards.
TCTTGATTCTAAAAGGGCAGATATCTTGAGAGATCGCCTGTGTGCCTTCAGGGGAAGGTATATTGAAGAAAAGATGCCACAGGTTGAACGTTTCCTGAAAGATGGCCGTTTGTGCGATGCTGTAGAACCGCTTCATCAAATTCTTAGACTTGTAAAACCTGACATAGAGACTGACTTTGTTGAGTTTTTCAAAAGAATTGAAAAGGAGAGGCAACAGGAGACATTTGATAGTTTTGATGCAGAAGTGGTTAAAGCATTGCTGAACTGTAGGGATAAGGTAGAACAGGGCAAGATTTTAATCTCCCATGTGACAGAAAACTTTAACTTGGGGAAGAACGAATCAGAAAGGGTGAGCATAAAAACAATCGGGCGGGTCTTAACACGTCTCGGACTCAAAAAGACAAGAACCACAGGGGGAATCCATGCAAGATTATGGGATGAGAATAGGATAGCGAGACTTTGCAGGAAATTTGAGCTTAACGAGAGTGAAGTTGACGATATTGGTGACGTTAGTGACGTTAGTGACGATAAAAACCTCATTTCAGGGGAAACAGAAAATAATTTGCAAGAACCAGTTTACATTGATACCGAGGTTGAATGATGAGATATATGACTTTGGTGCCTCTTAAATTCACCAATAAAGAGTTACATCCAGGGGAGATTTTTACCCCCAAGAATAAGGATGCTATCAGGGGACTTTTAGCAGAAGGCAAGGTAAGACCACTATCAGAGGTTATGGCCGAGAAATACCGGGCCCTTACTGACTGGCTTCATCAGTTTGACCTAACAGGTGATGTCCTTCCTGAACTTTATCTGGATATTCAAGATGCCATTGAGAGGCTTGATGATGCCTTTTATAGAGAAGACTTACCAGCCTTTCAGGATGCCCTTGATAGGGTCAGGTTACTTTTTACCGAGGGACTGTTTAGGTGCGGTAGAAGGGTAGCTATAAAGGTCTGGTCTGAACCTCTACAGGCTTACTTATGGGTGGTAGAGACAGACCAGGATATGGCTTCTCTTAGGTCTCAGGTCTCTGAGGCTATCTACACAGCCTCTGAGATAAGGAAGCTCAGGGGTATGGATAAAGACTCT
>JBFMAM010000477.1:0-1317 GCA_040755805.1 Nitrospirota bacterium | reverse complement strand
TTGTTCCCAGTATGATCAGTGCGCCTCCTGTTCTTGCGCCAAAAAGCACATGCCCTGCCATCCCGCCTGCACCATGGCACATTGGAACGCCTCCAAAGAAGGGTGAGGCAAGATTCATAATACCCTGAGATAGAGATACCTTCCTTTCGGTTACGCGTCTGTCAGGAAAGAGTTCATTGTTTTCAGCAACTATGGCAATTACTGCATTGCCGAGGGTCAGCGGAATCTGAGGAATTGTAAAAATGAGTGTGCCTTTTACGATAGTATCCCAGGATAACCAATCAAGATGAAAAGCAGGTAATTTAAATCCTATATGAATTTTTGATATTTCAGAGAAAAGACCGGGATTCATGATAATCGCTGAGACAGGGCCAAGGATTAAAAGGACGAACATAGCCGGTATCTTAGGGTTGGTTAGAAGTAGATATGTAATAACAATAGCAATGCCTGCTAATAGAGGGGTAGTCCTCATCCTTTTAATTCCCTCTATAATAAAAGAAAGACCCAAACCAAGCATAATCCCACGCACAACAGGCTTGCTGGCAAGTCCTGTTATATACCTTATAGTGCCGGTTATACCAAGAATGAACCAGAAAATACCAGTTGTAAGCCCTGATGCGAAGAGCATTGAAGGGCTCATACCACCTGCAATGGCTGCTGCACCTATGGCCTTCATCGGCTGGATCGGGACGGGTGTTCTGTAATAGAATCCAGCAACAATTTTTGATATGCCGAACATCAATAAAAGCCCTAAGGGGTCCACACCCACGATGGTAATATAAGCAACAACAAAGGGTATTAAAGTCCCGATGTCACCAAATGCACCTGCCCATTCCGTCCGGTTATAAAGGTTTTTTGGCTTCATAAAATCGTCTCCTTTTTTAGTCTGCCTTTTTAACCCAGGTTCTGTGCTTGAACTTCCTTCCCCCTCTTAAGTCTATTCCGGTTGTCTCGAATAACATCAAATAAACTCTTAGAAATTTAGTAGCACGAAAAATATATTTATCGTGTTAATTAGACTTTACCATGTACCATAGAGGTTGTCAAGTGCTTCGCACAAAAATGTGATATGATAAAAGTATAACGGCAATTGGCGCGTCTGAGAAAAAAATATATATGTACCCGGCGCTGCTATAATAAAGATAATATGATGTTTCGGTATAGGAATCATATACAACGGTCTTCGATGAATGAGCGGTCAAGCCATGCACGCATTGTCTCTATGCCAGACAAAGCACACTGCCTCGATGCGGTTCAGCTCAATAAAATGGAGCAGTCATTTCGTAGCTGGGTGGAGAATTCTTCAAGATCAGACGT
>JBFMAM010000476.1:0-1320 GCA_040755805.1 Nitrospirota bacterium | reverse complement strand
TATCAGCAGGTCACATGGTTCTTGGTCTTGAATCCATTTTATCCCGTTTGTATGAAAAATAATGGGCTTTATATCTTTTTCTTGTGCCTCAATCTCTGTCTGCCTTCTTGACTCCTCAAGCTTTATTGCTTTCTCCTGGCTTCTGAGTTCTTTATAAGCCTCATTAATAGACATCTCACCACGCCTTAATTTGTCTTTCGTGTTATCTGTAATAAGCTTACTTTCGTGAAGACGTCTGATGCGTAAGGCAGTTTCATGGCCAGAATCTATACGAGAAGCAAGCTCTTCCGCAATATCTATTTGTTTTAAACCTTTTTCTGAATTCATAAAAAGGTCAATACGCATACCTTGTTGCTCTTTTGCTCTTTCTATCAACCCCTCTATCTCTATACGCTTTAGTTCAAGTTCACCACGGGCATAAAGAGAGAAGTTAATCCTATCTTTTACTGGTTTAAACCGTTTAAGCGAGGAGTTTGAAAGGTGGACAATGATTCACTAAAGGGAGTAAGGTAGCATGGTTTTTTCTATCACTCAATGCCTAAAAATTAGGCACTCTCAACAGGGATACACCATTTTAGTTAAAATGGCTTAGCCAAATGCCCCGGGATTGCATTTCAAAGGGTGACCCCATATCTAAGTATTACCTTTTTGCATAAAAATTAGGCAGTAAGGGAAAGGTGATAATGATTCACTGAATCAAAGTTTGAACGGTATTCTATACTTCTTCAATTCTGGGTTAATCCTGACTGCTATTTCCTGTAGTCTAACAAGCTCCTTCATCTTTTCTTCTATCGGAATATTAGCCCACTTTATCCTTGTCTTGTCCTTAGCCTTAAAGATTTCCTCGCTTATCTTTCTGGCCTGTTGATAATATTCCTTTTTCATAGCTTATACCGATTTTTTATACTGTTAAGCAGGTCGCAGTCTAACTTAGCTTCTTTGCATAAGAGTTCAACCTTCATTAAGTCCTGTTTCCTGCCAGTCTTAAGTCCAATAGCTATTAAATACTCTGGTGAAATTACCCTTACCTTAATCCCTTCATACTTCTTTTCTACAGCATTATTTAAGGCTTCCTCTGTCAGTTCATCATATACAGGGATAAAATCCACAGGTATGTCATGGATTATAGAGTATTGTTCTTCCATTTTATAACCAGCATTCCTAAGGTATTTGTATAACTTTTCAAGATAGATTATCCCGGATTCTGTTAGCTGTGGGAGTATGAATACATCCAAGTCTTTAGTGAAAAATGTCTCGGTATAAAACATAGTACCTATGCCTCCACCAATAGCGTAAGTCTTTATTATGCCTTTATCAACT
>JBFMAM010000475.1:0-1323 GCA_040755805.1 Nitrospirota bacterium | reverse complement strand
CGCCACTAACTTCTCTGCCCTTATTATGACAAGTGGCAATCTTTCAGAAGAGCCAATAGTCATTGATAATGAGGAGGCTGTTTCGGTGCTCTCGGATATTGCTGACGCATTTCTTATCCATAACAGAGACATCTTTATGCGGGTTGATGATTCAGTCGTAAGGGTCATTCCTCATTCCTCATTGTCTTTCATCCGTCGTTCGAGGGGATATGTGCCTGACCCTATTCCCCTTCACGAGGATGGCCCCGAGGTTCTCGGATGTGGCGCTGATATTAAGAATACATTCACACTCACAAAGGGAAGTTTTGCAATACCGAGTCAACATATAGGCGATATGGAAAACTACGAAACATTAATGTTTTTTGAGGAGAGCCTCAAAAACCTTAAAGATGTTTACAGGGTAAGGCCCGAGGCCCTTGCATACGACCTTCACCCTATGTATTTATCAACACAATGGGCACTGAGACAGGAAGGAATTGAAAAGATTGGCATACAGCACCACTATGCCCATATTGCTTCTGTCATGGCTGAAAAAGGCATTAAAGGTAAGGTTATAGGTTTCTCCTTTGACGGAACTGGTTATGGCACTGATGGAAATCTCTGGGGCGGGGAGATTTTAATTTCCGATATAAAGGGATTCGAGAGGGTAGGTCATTTTAAATACATTCCGCTTCCAGGCGGTGAAGTGGCAGTTAAGGAACCGTGGAGGACAGCCATAAGCTATATCATGGATATAACTGAAGATGAGGCTATGCAGTATCTCAGATCTATTGGCTTTATTGAAAGATATGGAGAAGAGAGGATTAAAGATATCTTGAAGATTGTTGATAAAAAACAATTCTCGCCTCTTTCATCAGGAGCCGGAAGGCTCTTCGATGCAGTCTCAGCTATTCTTGGGGTATGTGATAAAAATACCTTTGAAGGAGAGGCAGCAATTGCGCTCGAGTCCATAACAGGACCTGATGTAGTTGATGATTATCCTATAGATATAAAATTCAGAGAGATAATAGAGATTGATTTTTCCCAGACTGTTTTAAGGATTATAGAAGATTTAGTAAAGGGAGAAGATAAAGGTGTTATTGCGTCTTATTTCCATAACACCATAATTACAGCTATTTTCAGGATTGCACAGATGCTTTCTCCTCTGTATGGGATAAATGAAGTTATTCTAAGCGGAGGGGTATTTCAGAACATCTATCTCCTCGAAAGGACTATTGCCAGACTTGAATCCATAGGAATGGAGGTTTATATTAACGAAAAGGTTTCATGCAATGATGCTGGCATATCCCTCGGCCAGGCATATATAATCAGGGAGAGGATCAA
>JBFMAM010000474.1:0-1324 GCA_040755805.1 Nitrospirota bacterium | reverse complement strand
ATTGAGGCAGCACTTCAGGGTGGTTTAAAAGCTGTACAACTTAGAGAGAATGACCTGGGCACAAGAGATTTATTGAATATGGCATACAGGATGAGGGAATTGACAAAAGAATATAATGCAAGACTGTTTATCAATGATAGGGTTGATATCGCACTTGCTATTGAGGCAGATGGTATCCATCTTGGGCAGAAGAGCATACCTGCTTATGCAGTAAGAAAGATAGCTCAGGATAAACTCATGATTGGTGTATCAACACACGGTATTGATGAGGCTATCGAGGCAGAAAAAGACGGTGCGGATTTTATAACTCTCGGACCTATTTATCATACCCCTTCCAAAATCAAATACGGAGAGCCAATTGGTATTGGTACACTAAGGAAAGTAAAGGCTAAAATCTCGATACCCATCTTTGGAATTGGGGGGATAAAATTGGATAAGGTCAGGGAAGTAAAGGAGGCAGGTGCTGATGGTGTGGCATTGATCTCTGCAATTCTTACAGCAGAAAATATTAAAGAAACAACAAAGGAATTTCTGGATCTCACCATGCATCCTGAGCATGTCGAAGGATAAAATGACGAGAATAGAATTGGCAAAAAAGGGAATTGTTACTGATGAATTTAAAGAGGTTGCCCTTTCTGAAGATATATCACCTGAAAGGCTTGCTTCTGATATTGCAGAGGGATTAACTGTTATTCCGAGAAATATTAATCACGATATAAAATCTATTGGTATAGGAAAGGGGCTAAGGACAAAGGTCAATGCAAATATAGGAACATCAAAGGATAAGATATCTTTTGATGACGAGATGGAAAAACTCAATGTCTTAATAAAATACGGTGCTGATGCTGTCATGGACCTCTCAACAGGCGGACCTATCAAGGACCTAAGAAAGCTTCTTTTAAGAAAATCCCCTATCTCGGTCGGAACAGTACCCATATATGAGGCTGCTGTAAGGGCTGCAGAGGCTTATGGAACAATAGCAAAGATGACCTCTGACGACATCTTTAATGCGATAAAGGAACAAGCGACAGAAAGAGTCGATTTTGTCACAGTTCATTGTGGACTTACAAGAAAGGCTATTGAAAGATTGAGGGATGAAGGCAGGGTTCTTGACATTGTTAGCCGTGGTGGTTCATTCCTTCTCGAATGGATGATTTACAATGACAAAGAAAACCCTCTCTATGAGTATTATGATAGGCTTCTCGAGGTTGCAAAAAAATATGATTTAACACTGAGCCTCGGAGACGGGCTACGTCCTGGCTGCCTTGAGGATGCAACAGACAGAAGTCAGATCGAAGAGCTGCTAACTATCGGAGAATTAAGG
>JBFMAM010000473.1:0-1326 GCA_040755805.1 Nitrospirota bacterium | reverse complement strand
CATCCCACATTCTGTCCTTAATGCAAAGTATCATGAGAGGGAGGCAGAGATAGTTGCCCAGGCAGGAAGAAGTGAGGCTGTTACAATAGCGACCAATATGGCTGGTAGAGGGACGGATATCATCCTCGGTGGGAACTCTGAAGGGCTTGCGAAGGAATTTCTGAAAGATAGGAAAAATTACACAGAAGATGACCGGAAACAGGCCATTTCAAAGTCAGAAGAGATCTGTAAGAAAGACAGGGAAAAGGTGGTATCTGTCGGAGGCCTTCATATACTCGGCACAGAGAGACATGAGGCAAGGAGGATAGACAATCAGCTAAGAGGCCGTTCAGGAAGACAGGGTGACCCTGGTTCTTCGAGATTTTATCTGTCACTTGAGGATGACCTTATGAGGATCTTCGGCTCTGACAGGATATCAGGCATTATGGGTAAGCTCGGTATGGATGAAGATATGCCTATAGAAAATAAGATGGTAACAAAGGCTATAGAGAACGCACAGAAGCGTGTCGAGGCACATAACTTTGACATAAGAAAACACCTTCTCGAGTATGATGATGTCATGAATAAACAGAGATCAGAAATATATTCCTTCAGAAAGGAGATACTCCAGGGTGAAAACCTCAAGGATCGCATCTACAGCATGATAGATGAAATTGTTGATGAAGTGCTCGGTATTTATTGTCCTGAAGAAAAACATATAGAAGAATGGGATATGAAAGGGCTAAGGGACGTGGTCTACGGTATAATCTCTGTTGTGCCCGATGTTACACCTATGAATCTGGATTCATTGCGGGAAGTACTAACTTCAGAGATCAGAAATGCTTACGAAAAGAGGGAATCAGAAATTGGCAGTGACATAATGAGATACCTCGAAAAGGTTGTTGTACTGCAGGTTATTGACACCCAATGGAAAGACCATTTGCTTGCTATGGATCACCTGAAGGAAGGCATCGGGCTCAGGGGCTATGGCCAGAGGGATCCACTTGTTGAGTATAAGAGAGAGGCATTTGATATGTTTGCAGAGATGACAGGGAGGATTTCAACAGAGGTCCTGAGCAGGCTATTTAAAATACAGATACAAAAACAAGAACAAGAAACTGTGAGAAGAGAGCCTGTAAGGCAGATGAGGCTTAATTACAACAGGGGGGGAGATTCTTCTCCAGTTCAAACAGTAAGGCGCAGCAAAAAGGTTGGCAGGAATGAACCATGTCCTTGTGGGAGCGGGAAAAAGTTTAAGAAATGCTGTGGTGCGGGGTAAATGTCTAAAATATTCTTAATAGGTAGTAACGCATTAAGAAATGACTACGAGGATGCCCTGGTATCAAA
>JBFMAM010000472.1:0-1340 GCA_040755805.1 Nitrospirota bacterium | reverse complement strand
AATACCCGATGAAAAAAAGGCAAAATCATTACCTCTTGAGATAATTCTTCCTTCTCCAAAACGTATAGGATTATTTGCCTCAAATAAACGGGGAATTTCTCCACGGAGCATCCTTATATAAACAGGCCCCCTTATTGAGTGGGACACATCAAGGACGGATTCTACATCAGTGGCATCACCGCATTCAAGGACCGTCATATTGGGAAGGGACCTCATAATCGATATATCTTCAATGGCCTGATGGCTTGCCCCGCCGGGAGTCATTATTCCGGGCAAAAAGCCTACCATTCGTACGGGAAGATTGGGATAGGCTATTGACATGGCAATCTGGTCATAGGCTCTTCGGTACATAAATACGGCAAAGGTATGGACGAAAGGATAAAAACCTTCTCTTGCAAGACCTCCGGCAAAACTCATCATATTCTGTTCCGCAATACCGCAGGAAAAGAACCTGTCGGGATAAGTGTCGCGAAAGAGATCTACTTCTGTCGAGGCAGTAAGATCGGCAGATAGAACGATAACTTCGGGTTTATTCTCTGCCCAGCGGACAAGATTTTTTGCATGAACTTTAGATAATATTTCCATAAATATTTTCCTCTTTTAATCTACAAAGAAATTTTTCGTATCCGTTTTTTTCCTCCTGATTAACAAATCTCATATAATGAAATTTAGGGTATCTTTCCCTCAATAGAGGGATTCCCTTATAAGGGATTGTGTCACAGAGGACAATAACCGGCCTGCCGTCTGGAGGCAAATTTCCCCATTCCGCCAGGGCGTCAACATCATGTCCGTCAACTCTGAAGACCCTCATACCGAAAGCCTCAAGCCTTTTTTCAAGAGGCTCAATATTCATAACAGAGGTCATTATGCCATCACACTGACATCCGTTAACATCGACATAGACAAGGATATTGTCGAGCTTATAATAGACCATCATCTGTATTGCTTCCCAGACCTGACCTATCTGAAATTCTCCGTCAGACATAAATATGACATTTCTACCTTTTTCTCCCCTGAGCTTCCTCGCCATGGCAATGCCTGACGCCTGACTTATTCCCTGTCCGAGAGAACCGGACATAACTTCATGGCCGGGAGAATGTTCTGCCCCGATCATCTCGACAATACTTCCATCCCTGTTGAAATCAAGGAGTCCGTCAGGAGACATTCTTCCGGTCTCTATAAGTGTTGCATAAAGGACGAGGGCATACTGGGAAGGAGAAAGATAAAATCTGTCGAGTTCTTCTCCCCTGGGGCCATTATACATAAATCCGGCTCTGTAATCAGGATTACCGGGACCGGGGACTCCGGAGAAAATTCCTGGTTTAATAGATTCTTCAACC
>JBFMAM010000471.1:0-1342 GCA_040755805.1 Nitrospirota bacterium | reverse complement strand
AGAGATGTATCATTTTCATAATCTTCTCTATCTCGGATTCAGAGAGGTCTTTGATCTCTGTTGATATTTTTTCCTTATACGCTTCTTTTAACTTCATCTTATTTTTTCCTCCTCAGGTATAAAAGTGGTTGTTATTTTAACTTTTAACAAAATTATATCAAAAAGCAACTAATATTTCAGAAACCCATTTATTTTTAACATGGCCTGCCTCCCATATTTTCTTAGCGCAACAGAGAAGTGCAATAGTGCAAAAGTAAATCTGCTCCTCTGTTGCTTTATTTTGTATTGCTTCTATCCTATATCCTGTGCTATCCTTATATAAAAGGAATTGACATGCTTTCTTCAAAAAGAGAATTAAATGCTTTACCTGCCCAGGTGTCTTCAAGGAAACTTGAGGCATTAAAGTCACTTTCAAAGCTGGGACTGAAATTATCTGACGGTTATGATTATGCCCTGTGGGAATACGCCTCTCCTGAAACAACTCTTGAGGATGTAAGAAATCGTCTTTCTTCAATAAAGACTTCTTTGTCAGAAGATATTGTAGAAGAAAGAAATAGATAATGCCTTTGTACTTCTTTGATACCAGCGCCCTGGTTAAGAGATACCATATCGAGGCTGGCTCAGAAAAGGTGAATGAACTATTCGATAACCCTGAAGGCATCTTTGTTATTATCAGCATTGCAGTAACAGAATTTGTATCTGCCCTTGCAAGAAAACTATATGAGGGGGTCATATCAGAAGATGATTTCCGCGCCTGTTTATCAGAGTTTGCAAAAGACATAATTTCCCTATTCTGGATCATAGACCTTGAAAGAAGCCATATAAACACGTCCATTTCTTTGATAATCAAACATAATCTCAGAACCCTCGACAGTCTCCAACTTTCTGTATTTTTAGATCTTTCATCCCTTAATCCAGTAATGGTCACTTCCGATGAAGCATTATCTAATGCCACTATAAAAGAGAACTTTTCTGTTATTAAACCTTGATATTCGCTCCCACCCCATCTACATGCATATAATGCGTGCCAATATTTCAATATAAGAAACCGAGGGACAACCCCCTATTTTTCTCTCATTCAGAAAAAGAGACCAAAAACTTAATACAATAAAATGGGGAACTGATAAAAGCTTCTTCACCCCATATCGCCACCTATATCAAGATGCAAGATTCAAGATACACGATGCAAGATGAATAACCCCTTTTGGTTTACTCAAAACAAAAAGGCCGAGCTTACCTAAGGTTTATCCTTCGGCAGCTCGGCCATCTTCTACTTAAAAGACCCGCCGCTTTCCGCCCCCTCCTCACAAAGGGTTTAGCTTTATCGGGAGAGCCTACCTAC
>JBFMAM010000470.1:0-1344 GCA_040755805.1 Nitrospirota bacterium | reverse complement strand
TAGCAATAATTTGGACAGTGCCAAAGGCTTTGTAAGAGAGTCTCTTTTTATAGATTGGGATTCGAGAGTGGTAGATACCTTTATGGGAGATACTCTTGTAAAAGGCAAAGTTATTCCTGATGGGGATTTTTGGGATACCCCTCTCTATGTTTCAACTATTGTGGCTCTTAGATATATAGAGGCGAAGGCAACAAATCCGAAGAAAGCTTTAATAATGTTAACAGATGGCAGAAATGATGACAATGTAAGTCTCTCTTTTATTGAGAATTTTGTGGATAGTATGTATAAAGATGATAGTATTTCTTTGTATAACATTGGCTATGAAGGAGGCGGTGAAGTGGCAGCCTTAACATCCATTGCTCAAAAAGGAGGCGGAAAATATTTTGATGCCACAAGTCCAGAAGAGCTTGATTCAGTTTATAATGAACTTGCAGGGATAATTATTACCCAAACCATTGATACCACAATAACTCTGACTCCTATACTCGTAAAACCAGATACAATAGGTAAGCCTTTAGATGTTTTACTAGCTTTTGACTTAAGTGGCTCTATGGATGAATATGATGGGACTTCAAGATGGCGAATTATGTGGGCCCAAATATCAGCTTTAAAATTCATTGATAGTTTACGCCAAGCACATGACCACGTTGCCTTGCTAGGGTGGGCAGCAAATGGTGATTATTCTTTGCTTTCAGATACATCAGATACAAATAAGTATTATCAAAAATGGTTTGAGTTGAATAAGGGTATGGAGTATGCAAAGGATTTTGTAAGAAACGAACTTTACCTGGATATAGCACCTAATTCTGCACAGGTTTATACGGAAGATACTTGTGAAGGGCAAACCCATGTAATAATGAAAGAGATAAAAACACCTGATCTCCATTTTGATGACACACCGTTTAATATTTCAACAATGGTAGGACTTCGATATCTAGCTGAGCATGGCGGCACAAAATCAAACAAAGTTCTTATCATGCTTACTGATGGTCGAAATGACGATAACGTACCCTTTTCATCTCTTAAAAGTTATGTTGACAGTATGTATAATAATAAAGGGATTTCATTATATATAGTTGGTTTTGAAGAGGGAGGACAGGTTACTGAACTTACCGAATTGGCCGAAGCAGGCGGTGGAAAGTTTTTTAATGCAAAGACACCCCAAGAGCTACAAGATGTTTATATGGAACTGGGAGGTATGTTGGTAACAAATCTTGCAGCTAGCAATATGATGATTCAGGAAGTTCTAAGTGCAGATCAAAAATTTGTTACTGGTTCAGATTCTATACTTGAAGGAACTACTGCTGCTATTGATAGTTTTGTTGTATCCAAAGATGCTAATAA
>JBFMAM010000469.1:0-1345 GCA_040755805.1 Nitrospirota bacterium | reverse complement strand
AGGCGAAGTGTTCCATATATGCCTGGTCTTTGATGAGCAACCATGCTCATATATTATTCAAGAGCGGAGAGAAAGGGATATCGTCGGTAATGCGGAAATTACTCACATGGTATGCAATATATTTCAATCGAAGGCATAAAAGGACAGGGCATTTATTTGAGAATCGGTACAAGTCTGTATTGTGTGAAGAAGACAGATACTTCTTAGCCCTCATAAGGTATATACATCTCAATCCCGTCAGAGCAGGAATAATCAAGAAAATGGAGGAATTGGACAGCTATCCATGGAGCGGTCATAGTTCAATAATGGGCAACATCAAATATAAATGGATGGATAGAGAATATGTTCTCGCCCGGTTTGGCGTTAGTAGAAACAGGGCAAAGAAGGAATACAGGGCGTTTATGGAGGAAGGCATGAACATGGGGCACTCATCTGAATTTAGTGGGGGAGGTCTCATTCGCAGTCACGGGGGATGGGCGCAGGTGGTTTCCATGAGAAGAAGGGGAAAGGAGCTTGAATTCGATGAGAGGATACTCGGAGGCAGCGACTTTGTACAAAAGGTACTGGAAGAGGCAGAGGAAAGAGAACTTCGCCAGTTAAGGATACGAAAATCGGGCATAGGTATCGCTGATATAATTGGTCAGGAATGCACAAAATTTCAGGTGAGCGCTGCAGAACTGAGCAATGGCAGCCGGAGGAGAAAAGTGAGTAAAGCAAGGGCCGCAATTGCAAGAAGGAGTGCAGAGGAACTTGGTATAACAGCCGCAGAAATTGCCAGACATTTAGGGGTAAACACGTCAGCAATCACAAAAGCGATTACGAGATTGTAAAGTGAGAATAGGAACGATGAATAAAATAATTCTTCTTAGGCAACAACGTCCCCTTCATTTGATTCACTTCTTAGGCAACAACGTCCCCTTCATTTGATTCATTTGACAAAAATTGACTAAATTAACAACGTCCCTTCTTTTACGCTTCTTTTACCACGTTGATCATAAATAGGTGTTCTTCCCGGACGAGGGGCATCTTTAAGACCGTCAAGTCTTTTTTCAATAAAATTTCGTCTCCATTTAACTACAGCAGTTCTACTTATAGACAGTAACTGCATAATTTCATCGGTTGACTTCTTCTCATCTGCTAATAAAACTATACGAGATCTTTTTACCATGCCCTGTGGTGAAGTCCTCTTATTTATGATACGGTTTAATGCCTTTTTCTCATAACTGGTGAGACGAATCGTAGGTAGTGGTTTTGACATAGAGATACCTTCCTTTCTGTAAATTAATAGAAAGATTATACCTCATCAAAACCTTTTTAGTCTATCAAATAATGATACAAAACACTA
>JBFMAM010000468.1:0-1347 GCA_040755805.1 Nitrospirota bacterium | reverse complement strand
CCCGTACAATATTAAGAAAGAAAACTTCCACAGAGGACTTTTATTTGGATAAGCTAAATTAATCAACAGGGCTAAAGTAAAGAAGGCCACTAAGTGATTTAGTTTATCGCTAAATTTTGTGATGTCGGGTAATTCTTTTGTATCTGGAATAATTGCTAATATAAAGATGATTATCAACACACTATAAAATAATGCCTTGAAATAATTATTTTTAGATTTCAAATTATTTACCACTCCTCTTTCTTTATGCTTATTCAACAATTTGCAATAAGTATGCATATCCATTTTTGCTCAAAGCCTGTTTTACTTAGGCAAAAATTCCTGGATGATTGGATAAAAATCCTTTATAAACTTCACTCCCACCGAGAATGCCTTTTCTTCATCTGCCTCAAAGGGCATAGAAACCCTTATAAAGGCTGAATCCCTGCGCCTGTAAAAAATTGAGTTTAATATCTCTGACAGCTTCAGGGAATATTCGTCTGACAGAGACCTTCCTTTTACCTGATACCAGTATAGGAATAGAGTCTTCTCCTCACCCTTCTGGTAAACGGCCTTCATCAGGTCCACCCTTTTACCTCCAGCATCGATACTTATCTCCTTCTCTAAAATCCTATACCATCCGCTGCCAGGGAGGCAGTGTTTTGGCGAATGAATACCACCACCATCTTTCCCGCCATCGTGATAACCGATATAGATCTGAACATGACTGTCATCCGGACAGAGATAATCTCTGTAAATATAGTCTGTAGGTTTTAATATCTTTAGCTCCCTTTCACTAAAAACAGACTGTGAAATCATCCTCCAGTCTTGGTTGTTGATGGGAAATTCACTAAAAGGTCTGTTAATCGGCACTGCTATGTCAGAATGCAGATTTATATATAACCCTGTGATTATTATGAGTAGATAAACAATTATAAATCTTGAATTTTTAATCATCTTCCGATCCTTTTGATTACAGCCCCGGTAACCAGAAGCATTGCTATAGCAACACCAAAGACGCCCAGTCCTGCAAACTCATGGAAGAACCCTTCAGCAGCCTGAGCGCCCCAGTGCTGGGAAAGAATGCCGGTTACTATAACCCTTATCCCATTGGCAAAAATAGCAATGGGAATCGCTGATAGAATAACTATGGTCTTTTTCAAAGTTGTATCCTGTGAAAGAAATGCGAAGGCAACGCTCAATGCCAGAAGCGACATAAGCGACCTTATCCCGCTACAGGCGTCAACAACCTCAAGCAGTATATCAGGAAGCATGATGATATTCCCTTGTCTCCACACAGCAACACCAACAGCCTTGAGAAATAAAACAGAGTATTTTGCAACGAAGAGTTTGAGCGGAAAGGCAATA
>JBFMAM010000467.1:0-1356 GCA_040755805.1 Nitrospirota bacterium | reverse complement strand
AATTGTAAATTCAAAGAGATGAGCAAATAAAGTGACAGGCTATTTTTTATTAGGATTTAAGTGAAGGGGGCTTTTTATGATATAATTTGCCTAAGGCATAAGGAATATGGAGATTATAACAAGAAGGATATTGGAGGATTTTACTTCTGAATTAAAAGCCCGCTTAGGCGAAAAGATTTTAGGAGTTTATCTATTTGGAAGTGTAGCTAAAGGTACAGCTACAGAAGAAAGCGACATTGATATACTGGTTGTTTACAGAGACGTAGATGAGCATAGTATCTTAGAGATATCCAGTGAAATCAGCTTCAAATATGCCTGTGAATATGGAAGAACAATCGAGACCGTCCCCATGTCAGAACAGGAATTTGAGCAGTCCAAAGGCATCTCGCCTTTCTTATGGGAGGTTCTAAAATTCGGTAGGCCCCTTTTTACCACCACACCAGAAAGCCCTGTCTGTAAAGACGGGGATGAATGGGATGATTTGCTGGCGAAGCCAGTAATAGGAAAAGCCACACCTGTAAAGGTGTGGTGGTTTACTAAATTATCTGCCACAGAGTGGAAATTAGATTTCAGTGATTATTTAGGATTGGCAGAGGAATATATTGGTTATGCAAAAGACGCATTCAAAGAAAATAAACTCCGTTTATCAATCGATGCTGGATATAATGCCTGTGAACTTCTGGTTAAGGCACTGATTATCAGTACAAAGACTCCTCTTGCCTCTTCACATGGAGGTATCGTAGGACAATTCGGTAAATTGTTTGTTTTGACCAAAAAGATTTCAGAAGATTTAGGGAGAAATCTTAACCTCGGATTAGATTTACGAGCAAAAGCGCGCTACAAGCCTCGTGCCCAAATTGAATCCAAAGATGCCGAATTCATAATTAACCTGGCTTCTGAATTACTGTTTATAGCCAAAAAAGAATTGATCTCATAGTTTTGGCAAGAAAAAATCACATCCTGTTTCATTTAAATACGACAAAATAAATCCGTTCAAAAACAGCTACCTGTTATTAAAATCGGATCATCTCCAAAAAAGTTGGTAAGATGATGGGGATTCAAGGGGTCAAGGAGTCAAGGATTCGAGTGAAATGCTCAAGAATTACAAAGACTTAAAAGTTTGGCAAAGGTCATGATATGAAGGATTCGAGGAGGCAAGGGGTCGAGGGTTCGAGAGAAGAAAATTAATCACTTGAATCCTTGAAACCTCGTATCCTTGAACCCTTTTGGTAATATAGCAGAAGGATATGGAAGAAAAACAACGCCAGAATATATTCGCTCTTTATACGTAGCTTATGGTTCAAACTGCGAGTTAGAAACTCAAGTACTTCTCTCTGGAGATTTAGGTTATATTAA
>JBFMAM010000466.1:0-1358 GCA_040755805.1 Nitrospirota bacterium | reverse complement strand
ACCATAGACATAGTAGACAATTTTAGCCGTATATATGGGACTCTGTAGACGCCGTACCACTATATAGACGCTATGGACATGCTGATTACTGACTCTTAATCAGTAGGTTCAGGGTTCGAGACCCTGGTGCGTCACTCTTTATGTCAAGTGATACTTTGAATACAATTGATATAGTTCATGAGATAAATCCAATCAATACTACCCATTGGTTTCAATTGAGAATAATAATGTAGATAAAGGGAGTGTTTATCACTGATGGAGATTTGACCATTCAAACCAAAAGTGATGTGGGAGAGGTGCCTCCAGATCACAATTTCATTGGGTCAGGTACTTTTTGGGTTGGCATGATGTCAATCTAGGTCGCACTTTTACAGATAATGGACAAGGTGCCATTCTGAATCAAAACCAAGCTGTCGAGAGTTTTATCTACAGACCTGCTTTCTTAGCCAATTGCCAGCCAAGCTAAACATCAGTGTGAGTAATTGGCATGAGATTGATTCACACTTAATAAGTAAGTAGTAAATTATCCAATATCCTCGGCGTTGAGTTATGATCCAACACTACAATAAACAAGGTTGATATTAATTTAGGTACGATAATAATTAAGGTTGACATTAATTTTGGTACGATGTAAACTGGAAAAGACTAAGGATAAAAAATGGCTACAAAAATATACCGAAGACTTATTGTAGATGAGATCATAAAGTATTTACACACCGACGAAATCGTGGTCATTCATGGAGCCCGTCAAGTTGGAAAAACTACTACCCTAATGTACCTTCAAGACAATCTCGAAATAAAAGGATACCGAACGATCTATCTTGATTTGGAAGACAGCAGGTTTGTAAAAATGATAGACCAAGGAGTAGATGAATTTCTTCTATACATTTCTGAGCAAGGCATTGATCTCAAAGAGTATAAAGACAAAGGAAAAAAACTCTATGTCATGATTGATGAGATCCAATATTTGCAGAATCCCTCCTCTTTCATGAAACAACTTGTCGATCACCATCGTTACTTGAAGTTGATTGTTTCCGGTTCATCCAGTTTTGAGATGAAGAGCAAGTTCAAAGATACTTTGGTGGGGAGGATAGTGAGTTTCGAGATGTACCCTCTCTCTTTCCTCGAATTCCTTACGTTCAAGGAAATACCCTTCCAAGTTGCGGATCAATATAGCGAAGTAAAAACTTCCGAACTCCGTTCGCTCTATCTGGAATATGCTTTATATGGTAGATATCCCAAGATCGTACTCACCGCAGATGTGAGTATGAAAGAAAAATATCTTCAACAAATTATCGATACGTATATTCGCAAAGATATTCGGGATATGGCCGAAATTAAAGAAATCACAAAATTCA
>JBFMAM010000465.1:0-1359 GCA_040755805.1 Nitrospirota bacterium | reverse complement strand
TTCCATTCTCTCTTTGGTCTTAATGCCTTCTTTTACTATCTCTTTGGACTTCTTCTTTTTGTCCTTATACTTTTACAACTAAAAAACCTCGTTTTAGTATTGTTTCCCAAAATTTCTCCAATCACAGCTCTTGTTGTTTATGGTTTCTCAGTTACTAACTTCACCAGGCTTTATTTCCTCTCCGCCTATCAAGAGCTCTTTTTGAGTTTATTTGCTCTCTTGGCTCTTAATGCTCACCTTCGCTCTCAAGGAAAGAAAACCTTGTTGTTCTTCATCCTCGCCTTGTTAAGTAAGGAGACTGCCGTGGTCATACCTGGTCTCATTCTCCTTATTGATCTCTGTCAGGGCAAATTAAAGTTAAGCAAATACCTACCCATTTTCTTGCTTACCGCAGTCTATCTATATCTTCGCCTCTTCCACTTTGGTTTAGCAGAGGGTGATACATACATCTGGGACTTTTCACCCAAAATGGCTCTCAATACCTTAATGTGGTATACCCTTTGGTCTTTTGGTGCGCCGGAGCTTTTAGTCGATTACATTGGTGGGGGACTAAGACCCATTCCTCGTTTCTACACCGACTATCCTTTCTTTTCTTACTTCATTCTTTTCTTTTTGTTAGTTCTTCTTATATCTTTTACCTTTCTTATATTCCGCTCTCTAAAGAAAAACCTGCGTCAGTATCTTTTTACTGGCCTGTTCATTGTTGTCCCTCTTCTTCCCGTTCTCTTTCTTCCTCACCACAAGTTTACCCTTGAGTTAGGTCTGCCTTTAGTTGGTTTTTCTCTTCTTTTTGCTTTAGTTGCTAACTCAGCTAAGGGTAAATGGGGGACTCTCCTACTTGGCTTGTTTTTGATCCTTAATCTCTCCATGAACTATCTCACCTATACCCGTCACTACTCGGTCAATCGCTCTCGCTTATCTCATCGACTCTATGACTATCTCACCACTCAATATCCTCAGTATCCATCCGATCCCCTTTATTTCACCGATCCGGAAAATGCAGGTCGCTTCGAAGATTACGCCAAGCAGCTCTCTCTTGCTACCTCTAGGGCTGATATGTTCAAGGTCATATACAATGATCCTAACCTGGTTGTTTACTTTGATGGCGTCAACCAGCCGCCAGAAGACCAGCTAGTTATTAAGATTAAAGCTCAAGACTTCTTTACCCGATGAAACTTAAAAAAACTCACCTTATTTTATTTTTCATTCTTGTCGTCTCCTTCTTTCTTCGTTTCTATCGTTTAGATCAAAACTTACCCGAAATTTATGCCGACGAGACCGGACACTACCACCATCTGATATCAACATCTGCATCAAGCAAGATACTTTCATTTGTCTGGTTATTCGGTCTTAACCCCC
>JBFMAM010000464.1:0-1366 GCA_040755805.1 Nitrospirota bacterium | reverse complement strand
TAAAAGTCAGATTAAAATTAAAGAAAGCCTGATTGCTGGTAACAATCGGCCTTCTATAAACAAAACTACAGGGTAGATTATAACACAGGAAAGGGGAAATTCAAATGTCAGAACAGGAAAAAAGATATGAGAACTTCAAGAAAGATAAGGAAAATTTCTTAATAACAAAGCTCAGGGGCGGCGGTTACGGGGTTATGAATATGGAGACCCTTAAGGGCTATCACGTAATGAAAACCAACGGAATAGTAACCTGTGATTGTCCAGATTACAAATACAGAGGCAGTAAGAAAGGCTTCCACTGTAAGCATATGATTGCAGTGTGGGAGAACTGGAAGAAACAGCAGGAAGAAGAAAGAGCCGAAAGAGTAGCAAAGGCAATAGCCAGATGGTAAGACGGGAACGGGGGAGGCCGGGAGCCTCTCCCTTATATATATAAAGAAAGGGGAAAAAGACATATGGATTGTAAAGATTGCATTTACGGCAAGGTTGGAGGCGGCTTATGTCCGTCTTGTATCGAAGGTGAATTTTTCCTGCCGGCAGAGGAGTATCTTGAAAGACGGTTACAGGAAACCATAGAGTAATAAAAATAAGGGGTGAGGCAGGAGCCTTGCCCCTATAGAAAGGATGAACTCAGATGACAAAAACATTAAAGACCAATAGCAAGGTAAACATCAAAGATATTAACTTCCTTCTTCCGGAACTTGGGAAAGGACCTGAAGGAAATTCTCCGGAGGCTGGACCTTCATCCCAGGGGAGCCGGGGGACCGGAGACCAGGCCGAAGGTATCACCCAGGGCGAAGGTCAGGAGGTCCCTGTTAAACCTTCACTTCTGGAAACAGCTAAATCCTTTGCCTGTAGAGCATTTGAAGAACTCAAAGGAGTACTCTACAGGAAATTCTCTCCGGAACAGATTAAGCAGAGGAAGGGTAAAGGCGGCAGGTCTTTTGATTATCTGGAGACTGCCAGCGTCATAGATAGACTCAATGAAGCGTTTAAATTTAAATGGAAACTGGCAGTAACGGAAATGACTGCTACAGATGCCGAAATAGACTGCTTAATAACTCTGACAGCCTTCATAGATGGGGAATGGGTCTCTAAAGAGCAATATGGCTCACAGGAGAGGGACCGAAAAAAAGACGGTTCCGGGTATGTGAATACACTTGGAGACGATAAGAAAGCGGCAGTTTCCGACGGCCTCAAAAAATGTGCAACATTATTCGGCATAGGACACTTCTTATATAAAAAATAATCAAAAACGAAGGGGAGCAGGGTTAAGGGGTCCCTGTTCTCCTTCCAGAAAGGAGCAATTATGGAGCAGGCTGGAATAGAAATAAATGGTCATACGGGGACCTGGTATGTAATAAAC
>JBFMAM010000463.1:0-1383 GCA_040755805.1 Nitrospirota bacterium | reverse complement strand
CGAGAAACAGGAATAAGGCTTTAAAATATCTTGAACTGGTTGGTTTAACAGAAAAGAAAGATGAGCTTGCACAAAATCTATCTCATGGACAGAGAAGATTGCTTGAGTTAGCCCGGGCATTGGCAATGGAATCCGAACTCTTTTTGCTGGATGAACCAACAGCAGGGGTATTCCCTAATATGAGGGTAAAGATACTGGATGTGCTTAAGAAACTAAAAGACAACGGTAAAACGATTCTATTCATTGAACACGACATGAAGGTAGTAACAGGAATCTCTGACAATGTCATTGTATTGAACTATGGTAAAAAAGTTGCCGAGGGACCTCCAGAAGGAGTAACAAAAGACGAGAAGGTCATAGAAGCCTATCTTGGCAGGAGGCGCAAGAGTGCTCCTTGAGGTAAAAAATTTAACAGTATATTATGACACTGTCCTTGTTCTGGAAGATATTTCTCTTTCTGTTAACGAGGGAGAAATTGTGGCAATGATAGGTCCAAATGGTGCTGGGAAGTCCACAGCCCTGAAAGCGATTTGTGGTCTGGTGAAACCTCACTCAGGGGAGATCTTATTCCAGGGTAAAAATATAAATGGCAACCAGCCATATCAGTTGGTAGAGAAAGGATTATGTCTGGTCCCAGAGGGAAGGCGGGTTTTCACCTCAATGACCGTTTTAGAAAATCTGGGGATGGGTGCTTACACAGTAACCAGGAATCAGGGAACAGTTGTCAGAGAAAGCATAGAAAAGATATTTGGTCTATTTCCACCACTCGGGGAAAGACAAAAGCAAAGAGCAGGAACACTAAGCAGTGGTGAACAACAGATGCTTGCTATCGGCAGAGCTCTGATGCTAAAACCAAAACTTCTTCTGTTAGACGAGCCATCCCTGGGACTTTCTCCAAACTATGTGGATACTGTATTTGAGAAGATAAAGGAAATTAACAAAGATGGGACAACAATTCTGCTCGTGGAACAGAACGCCAGAATGGCATTAGAATATGCAGATAGAGGTTATGTATTTGAAATAGGCAAAATCGCCTTTAAAGACGAAGCAAGAAATCTCCTTGAAAATGAAGATGTCAAAAAATCGTTTTTAGGAGAGAGTTAATGAACCACATTAACGCACGGGAAGTTTTTCCAGAAAAGTTAGTCAAAGAGATTCAGAGATACTACTCCGGTGGCTATCTCTGGATTTCCAAACAGGACTATAAAGAGCGCAATGAGAAGATCTGTGGTCTCCGCAAGAATGGAAAATCCGTCAGGGATATTGCGGAGAAGATGAGCCTGACTGATAGAAGAATAAGGCAGATTATACAGGAGAGTCAGACAAGGAAACTTAATTAGAGACAGAACTTGTCCTGTCAGAAATCAAAAATAAAAAAATTTG
>JBFMAM010000462.1:0-1384 GCA_040755805.1 Nitrospirota bacterium | reverse complement strand
CTTTTTCAATCCTACCTGTCTTATGATATGCCTGAGAAACGCAGATTTTTTTCTCGATGGTTCGATAAGATACATTTCTATCTCAGGCCGGATAATCTTTAGCGGTATCCCTGGAAACCCTGCACCACTTCCAACATCAGCAATCTTTATCTCGCCATCAGGTATGGCCTTTAGATAAAGTAAGGAATCGAGGAAGTGCTTGATTATAATATCTTCGTCTTTACTAAGGCTGGTGAGGTTATACGCTTTATTCCATCTCTTAAGCTCCGAGAGGTAGGTCATGAAAGCGCTGAGCTGCTCCATTTCAGGAACATATCCAAACTCCATTAAACCTCTCTTAAGCAGATCCTCTATATCCACTTTGTCTTTTTAATTTTTCTATTGTCACCATTAAAAGAGAAATAGCGGCGGGAGTGATGCCAGGTATCCTGCTTGCTTGGCCGAGATTTACAGGTCTTACCTCTTGCAACTTGCTTAGGATCTCTTTTGAAAGCCCGCTCACAGAGCTGTAATCAAAATCTTCGGATATCTTCTTTTCCTCTATCTTCTTAAGTCTTTCGGCCATCTCCATCTGGCGAAGTATATAGCCATTATATTTAACCTGTATCTCGACCTGTCTTTTAATTTCAGGATTAAGGGGTTTATCAGAAGGTGAAAATTCCTCTATGAATTTATATGTGATCTCGGGCCTTTTTAAAAACTGCTCCAGAGATTCATCCCTACCCATCCCTTCTAGCCTGATTCGTTTCTTTTTAATTCGCTGAAGTTCTTCATCAATCAGCCTCTTCTTTTCCTGAAATTTTTGATAAACCGCCTTATCCAGAAGCCCGATTTCATATCCTTTATCCATCAACCTCAGATCAGCATTATCATGCCTTAAAAGGAGTCTATATTCTGCTCTCGATGTAAACATCCTGTAAGGCTCATTAGTACCCTTTGTTATGAGGTCATCAATGAGAACGCCGATATATGCCTCGTGCCTTCCTAATATCAAGGGCTCTCTTTCGTGAAGTTTCAGAGATGCATTGATACCTGCCATAAGCCCCTGTGCAGCAGCCTCCTCATAGCCTGATGTCCCATTTATCTGTCCTGCAAGAAAGAGACCACCGATCACCTTTGTCTCGAGACTGTGCCTTAGCTGGGTCGGATAGACAAAGTCATACTCTATAGCATAGCCGGGCCTCATAATCTCTGCTTCTTCGAGCCCTGGAATAGTCTTTACGAGCCTTACCTGGACATCATAAGGGAGGCTTGTAGATATGCCATTTGCATAATACTCTTTTGTATCAAGCCCTTCTGGCTCAAGAAAGACCTGATGCCGCTGCCGATCCGAAAACCTCACAACCTTATCCTCTATTGAAGGACAGTATCTTGGCCCGATCCC
>JBFMAM010000461.1:0-1390 GCA_040755805.1 Nitrospirota bacterium | reverse complement strand
AAGTTTTTGGGAGCTATGAGGCATGGGAAAAGGACTTCAAGGCAACAGGAAGATATTGTCAAGTCTTTTATGCAAATTCTCCCAAAGGCTTTATTCTCAATGGTTTTCATGGTTTCTAATTAAGCTGCAATTCTCTCAAGTTTTGATATCTTAATACTTGCAAGGATTGATCTTGCCTCTTTCGTCATATCAACTCCATACCACCTCAGTTCCTTCATCTGCCACCATACCATGGTCAATGCCCTCTCCTCATCTTTAAATCTTCCAATACCTTTTGTCCTCTGTCTCACCTCCCTGAAACTCCTCTCCACTGCATTGGTCGTCCTTATTCGCTTCCAATGCCGGTAAGGATATTTGTAATATGTAAGACATAATTCTATGTCCTCTGTTAGACAATCTACTGCAGATGGATACTTCTTACACCAGTTGTTCTTAAACATCTCTATTGCTTCTTTTGCATGTTCGTATGTTGGGGCATAGAATATCTTCCTCAAAGAGTCTTTTACCTTTGTCCTGTCTTCTTTGAGTACCTTATCCAAAACGTTCTCTGTCCTGTGTTTTGTGCATCTCTGAATGTCAGAGTTTGGTAATAATTCCTCTACTGCCTTGCCGAGACCAGGACAGCCATCTATCACTGTCAGCATCGGCTCTTTCAGTCCCCTCTTTATCATGTCCTCTAAAAATCCTTTCCATGCACTGTAGGATTCCTGATTACCAAGTGATACGCCTATAAGCTCACGGCTGCCATCCTCTAAAAAGCCCCATGCTACTAACACCGCCTCTTTCTCTCTCGTTCCTGCCCTTACTCCAAGTCTAATACCATCAAGTATTAAATAGATTATCCTTAACCCTGATAAATCCCTCTTCTTCCATAGGTTGAATTCTTCCACTATCTTCTCTGTTATCCGTATTACATTCTGATGGCTAAGACCCTTCTTGCCTAAAAGCTTTGCCACTGTCTTCTTCACTTTCCTTGAAGACAATCCATTCATGTATAACAGAGGGATAACATCCTGTACTTCGTCCATACGGGTTACACGAGGAGGAAGTATCCCGGAATGAAATGGACCTCCTGCATCTCTTACCTTCGGCATATTTATCTCTATATCTCCACTGCCAATCTTTATTGTCCTTGGCTTTGAACCACTTCTGCTTCCCTCTTGATCAGTACGCCTCTCGTAATATTCCCTTCCAAGAAATGCTGTAAGCTCATCCTCTACTGCCACCTCAAGCATCATCCTTGCCCCTATCCTTGTCAGCTCTGCTAATGAACTCCTTTGCTTTAATCCTCTTAACTCTTTTTCAATGACTTTTTTTGCCTTCTTTGATAAACTTTCTCTCATGGGTATAGTTCTCCTTTTTCCCTTTTAGGGATTTGTTTAACTCATTG
>JBFMAM010000460.1:0-1402 GCA_040755805.1 Nitrospirota bacterium | reverse complement strand
ATATCTTCGTAAATGGCTTATGATACATTGTCGCGTTCTTGCAGTTGTTGGTTTTCATCCTTACGCTTTTCTTCCATATACTGGTGTAAAAACTGCGGTATTATTCCTCGAAAAACGGCGACCATATGAGTTAGAATCAATTGACTATTCCATTGCGTTTACAACAAGCAGTGAACCTGGAAAGGATTGTAGCGGGCGAGTGTCTGGGAAATCAGACTATGATAATATAGGTTTAGCACTATTAGAATTTTTTGTAAATGAGAACAGGCCCTGGGCAAACACCGATAATATGCAGTCTAATATTTCTTTAGATATTGTAAAGGCAAGTGAAGTTATCTCGTATAATCGCCTTGATCCCGAGTATTATTCACACGACGTCAGGACACTTTACTTTGATCTTCATTCAAAATCGCACAGACGACTTGGAGATATAGTTTCAAGAACAGTAAAACGTTTTAGCCGTGGATATGCCAAAGAAATTGATTATATAGATATCTCTTCTGTTGATAACCGTACTGGAATTGTCTTTCCAACAAGAATGGATGCTGCTGAAGCACCAAGTAGAGCAACATATATAGTTCAAGCTATGGATATACTGGTAAGCACAGTACGTCCAGAAAGAAATGTAGTAGCATTTGTCACAAAGACAGGAGACGTACCTATTATTGCATCGAATGGATTTTGCCTCCTTCGGCCTAAGGGTATAGCGCCAGAACTTATTTTTGCTTATTGTAAGACAGATGCTTTTCGTAAATTATTAGCACGTAGCGCGACAGCTTCAATGTATCCTACAGTCACAGACAGAGATATATTAGAAATGCCATTCATTCAACCTGATATTGAAGAGATTGATGCTGTTGTTGCCAAGATGAAAGAAGGTTTGAAAATGATTGAAATGGCGAGAAAATCAATTACGCAAGCTGTTGCGAAAATAGAAACAGTAATAATGCGCAATGGTGATCATGAGAATAACGCTCAAGTCAATATGCCAGGACTATTTGATATATTGTAGCAATCTAAAATTTTACCCCCTCTTCATGATAGAATCGAGCCTACGGCATGCCTCGTTAAGATTCATAGACCATGCACCAGAAGGAGGATCAGAAATCTTTGGATTTTGGCTCACGTGATGGGGGTATCTGAGCGCAACAGGTAGGCCCCATTCTTTGTGTATGCTATCAGGTACAGATAAAGCATATGCAAAATCTGTAATACAACCAGTTCGTAGCCACATTGATACTGCAAATATATCTTGGTCGTTAAACCTGCATGAACTAGTGTCCCAGACTTGTTTATCTTCCCTTTTGCTATTCTTGCCGCCTGCATCCCGTGAAACTGTGTGTATTAAACGAGCCTTTGTAGTATCCGTTCCCCATAGTGACTTCAGTTCAACCCGATAGAC
>JBFMAM010000459.1:0-1405 GCA_040755805.1 Nitrospirota bacterium | reverse complement strand
CGCTTGTGGGCTCTAATTGAATGTGAAAGAAATATGTCCAATCTTTATTTGGTGCATTACCTGTGAAGAAGACTCTCGCACGACGTAAAAAGAAATTACTCCAGTCTTCATTGTTGGATAGGATCTTCTTGTCAAAGCTTAGATATGTGTAACGAAACTGGATAAATATATTTGTCCTTAAGGTAAAATTTTCATCCTGAGTCTTTATATAAAAACCTTTGTCATACCCAGCCTGCAATACCTTTTTCTCAGCCTCCCGGGCTTTCTTTTCAGTCTCGTCCTGCCTTTTTTCTAAATCCTTTATCTCTTTTTGAAGTTCCTTTAACTCTTCTTTAAGTTGTCCCGTCTCTGCATTTTGGTCAGCAGCCATAGCAGGTAAAATCCATACCGAAAGTGAAAAAACAAAAAGCAGCACAAAAACACATAACCCTTTCATATAATACTTCCTCCTCTGTTATTTCGCATTTGGAATAAACAACTGATTACCATATTTATCTTTTAATGAAGTGATAGCCTGCTGTCCCTCCTTTGATATAAGCCAGTTTATAAACTCCATCGCCTCTTTATATTTGACATGTCTATGTCTTTCTGGGTTCACAGCCATAACTCCGTACTGATTAAATAATATGGGGTCACCTTCAAGGACGATCATCATTTCGAGTTTGTCCTTTTCCCTTGTTGCAAGCCATGTGCCCCTATCTGTAAGCGTATATGCATGCTTTTCATTGGCAATCCTCTGGGTCTTTTCCATCCCCTGGCCAACTTCGAGATACCATTTCTGTCCTTTTGGATCTATCCCTGCCTTCTTCCATATATCGAGCTCCTTTGTATATGTACCTGATTTATCGCCCCTCGATACAAAGGGATAAGTACCTTCAGCAATCTTACGGAATGCATTAATAGCAGACTTGATACCTTTTATCATTGCAGGATCATTTGTTGGTCCGATAATAACAAAATCGTTGTACATAACATCGTGGCGATTCACAAAGTATCCTTCCTGAACAGCCTTTAATTCCAGTTCTTTCGCATGAACAAAAACCACATCGGCATCACCTCTCTTGCCTATTTCGATGGCAGCTCCTGTTCCAACAGCGACCACATCAACCCTTATCCCTGTCTTTTTCTCAAATATGGGCAGGATGTAATCAAATAACCCCGAATTCTGTGTGCTTGTTGTTGATGCACATCGTATCCTTGTTTCAGCAGATATCCCTAAAACAGAAAGAACTAATAAAATTGATATAAACGCAAAAAAACCTTTAAATAACCTCATCTCTTAATCTCCTCACAGGTGTCTTTATTCTTTATAACCCATCACCGATGGTATTGCGTCTGGATAGAAAAGATTGACGCCGTGTTTTTTATAATTTGCGATTAAACGTTGGCCTTCGAGTGATGTAAC
>JBFMAM010000458.1:0-1405 GCA_040755805.1 Nitrospirota bacterium | reverse complement strand
CAGAGACATTCCATTGAATTTGTTCTGAATTTAGGATCTCGCGGATTAATCCTCTCCCCTGAGGGGAGAAGAATGCATCAGAATTAGATGCGTTTGTATTAGGTTAAGGTCAGGCAGGATTTGGGACTACTTTATACTGCTACAAACAGGACATTCAGGGTCTCTGTACGCCTTATAATTTTTGAATTCGACATTCCTTCCGTCCCAGACCATGATCTTCCCTTTTAGATTCTCTCCGATACCTGTAAGATATTTTATGACCTCAATCGCCTGAAGCGAGCCAATAACTCCTGGCGTTGCACCAATAACCGGGAATGTCTCTAATGGTGGAGCCTCAGGATATATGCATTTAAGACACGGTGTCTCGGGAGGTTTTATAAAACTCATTCTTCCTTCCATTCCCCATATGCTTCCAAAAACAAGTGGGACGCCTTTTCTTATTGCGGCTTCATTCAGGATATACCTCGTTGTGAAATTATCCATACAGTCAACAACGATGTCTGAGTCTCCGATGACGGCATCAACATTTTCACTCACAATCTTATCGGTAAATGCAATTACATTTATACCGGGATTTAACTCCTCGAGAGTCTTTTTAGCAGATAACGCCTTATTTGTTCCTATGCGGTCAGGGAAATGGAGTATCTGTCTGTTGAGATTGCTCCATTCGATCGCATCAAAGTCGCATATCCTTATTTTGCCGATGCCTGCGACTGCAAGGTATATGGAGGCAGGCGAGCCGAGTCCTCCCGCTCCTGCGATAAAGACAGTTGACTGTTTGAGCTTTTTCTGTGTTTCTAATCCCCAGCCCCCCATCAGCATCTGGCGGTTATAACGATTCAGCTCTTCTTGAGAGAACATGATTTTCTCCCTTAAGTCCCGTGATATTTACCCTTTTCGTGTTTGAGTTGGAAAATGACCTTTTAACCACAGAGGCACTGAGACACAGAGGGTAACAAGAAAACTCCTCCTTTTTAGGTTATCGGTTTATCGAAAAAAGTCTATCAAGTACAATGGGTTTAGTCAATCGTTTGTCTCTTTTGAGCTTTTTTTAAAAATCATTAATCGTATTGTAGCCGCAAACTTTAGTTTGCGTGATTTGTTTTTTCAATACCTTGTAAAACGCAGGCTAAAGCCTGCGGCTACCCAAAAATTCTGAGGCAGCCTTTCCCGTCCTTTGTTCAGGGCTCTTTTGTAAGAACTTTAAAACAAATGTCTGTTAGCGTTTTCAAAAGCTCCCCTCTATTCTTTTCTGTGATTTCGAAGAGTTTTACATCATCCCTTCTTTTGATTCCTTCGATAATGCCACTACTCTTAAGGGCGATAATTGCGATTACCACCCTATTAGAGTTGAGAAGCTCTTCTATGAGCCTGCAAAATTTTTCTGACATACATTCCATCTTTC
>JBFMAM010000457.1:0-1407 GCA_040755805.1 Nitrospirota bacterium | reverse complement strand
TCTGTCCTATCCTCATCAAATTCAGCCTGCTTAACTTCTCCTGCAACTCCTCATAACTCGTTAATTTACCCATCCTTTTGCCTCCTTTATTCTGATATTTGGTCATAAATCTTTAATGACCTGGTTTCTACCTCTGGTATCCCATACTGCTTTAACATATCTGTCAATATCTCTTTAATCGAAACAAAATCACCTCCCCTCCTCGACTTAGACAGTTCCTGGCAGATGTTACGAATATAACTATAACCATAAGCCTCATATTTTAAGGCTCGCTCTATAGCAGCATTTACCTCATCCTGACCATAAGTATACACTAATTCTAATATCTTCTTTACCTGCCAACTTAAATGCTCTACCTTGTTTTGTTTTAACCCTGACAAATACCTCCTATATGCCTCACCAAGATAACTAAATTCTCCATATATCCTCTGTAATTCTATGCTATTTTGCTTAGGCACAATCCCCTTAATATGCTCAGGATTGGTTATCATCTGCCCTTTGCAGAAGCATAGATTATGACTGGCTATTAAATCTCCTCCAGCATAAATAAATATCTTCTCCTGACTATGACTAACCTTGATTGATAATTCCTTGTTATTGGCATACTTATACGGAACTGAATACCGATTACCTTGATAAGAGATATAACAGTCTTTACTGCTCCTACGGGATAGTTCCTGATAGTATTCATACCTCTTTGATGGTAAGGCTAAAAGATATTCCCTTTCCTGCTCTAACCGTATCACAGGTATCTCATTAGTAGTTCCATGGATGCGTTTATTAGCCACCTCATTCATCCAGTTGTTAGACCGATTGTTCAAATCAGCCAAATTCTTAAATTCTTGCCCCATAAAAAAATCCCTTTCTGCATACTGGTGAGGACGCTCTACCTTGCCTTTAGTCTGAGCTCGATATGGTTGGCATACCAATGGCTTAAACCCATAATACCTGGCAAAATCTAAAAACTGACTGTTCCATCTAATCCCATTATCATCATACCTCTGGATAACCACACACTTGACATTGTCATACAATATCTCATGAGGCACTCCGCCCAAATACTCAAACGCACTTATATGTCCATCAATAAAACTCTCTAAGTCATGCCTGAAATAATACCCATAATACAACATCCGGCAATATCCTAATACCATATTGAACCGTGATACTGATTTTGCTTCCTCATAGTCAGTAAATTTTACCCTCTTGTAAAAATCAAAGTCTACTTGAGCTTGCTGTCCAGGTAATGTCTCAAATCTCACTGTCGCTTCTTTTTCTTTCTTAACTCGAATCTCTCCTACATACAATCTAACTAATCTGCTTGAACCTGCATATCCTAACCCATTTATCTCTCGAAATAGTCGACTGGCGGTCAACATCGGTTCTCCTTCTATCTTCATCCGTAGA
>JBFMAM010000456.1:0-1421 GCA_040755805.1 Nitrospirota bacterium | reverse complement strand
TGACAAACTGGTTTCTAACTATAGCTATTCCGAGGATGACGTAGATTACTTAAGGAGTGAAATCTCTGGCTACAATAAGATCAAGGAAATGATTAAGCTGGCAAGTTGCGATTATATTGACCTGAAGCCTTATGAAGTGGATATGCGCTACATTCTTGACACCTATGTCCGTGCAGAAGACACAAAGGTTGTCAGTGAACTAGGAAATATGTCTCTTGTTGAGTTGCTTCTACAGGGAAAGACCACAACCCCAGTAGACTTGATTAAGGACCTTCCTGGCAATAATGAAGCAAAAGCTGAAACTATTGATAATAACCTACAACATGAAATTGTTAAGAAGATGAGTTCCAACAGCGTTTACTATGGGAAACTGTCGGAAATGTTGAAGAGAATAATCATGCAGCGCAAAATCGAAGCCATGAGTTATGAAGAGTATCTTAGGCAGGTCGTTGAACTGGCTGAAGCAATTCTTCATCCTGAAACACATGGAAGCTATCCAGACGAGATTAAGGATAGCGCGGCAAGGCGTGCTTTGTATGATTATTTCGAAGAAAATGCCGAGTTGACAATTGATGTTGATAGCGCAATCCGTAAATCCATCCAACCGGAATGGAAGAGAAATTTTCAAAAACAGCAGCGTATAAGACTTGCTATATATAAAAAATTACTGCTTCATATGTATACCGAAGACAGGGCTACGGAAGAAACGAATAATGTCTTCGATATTACACAAAGGCAGGAAGAATATGATGCATAAAGTAGAAATGGTAATCGGTGGATTTCCGATAAAGATTATAAGAAAAAGAAATCTGAAAAACCTTTATATCCGTGTAATTCCACCAGATGGGAACATAACCGTAAGTACCCCCATAGAGGTAGCGGATGAGGAGATTAAACTGTTTGTCCTAAAGAAACTTCCGGAGATCACGAAGGTCAGAGATAGAATGCATGCACAGGAGCGTCAGAGCAAGAGAGAATATGTTTCTGGCGAATCACATTATTTGTGGGGCAAGCCGTATAGACTGCAGGTAATCAATGAAGGCACTCAGTACAAGATTGTGAAGACTCCAACAAAGATTATTATGACTGTACCGGAGGATGCGACCACTGAGGCAAAGGAACGGGCTTTTATTGAATGGTACAGGCAAGAATTAATGAGAGTCCTCCAGTCTGTCATTGAAAGATGTGAAAGAAAGTCAGGCGTTCATGCTAATGAATTTAGAATTAAAAACATGAAAACCAGGTGGGGTACTTGCAATAATGACAAGCGCAGGATTTGGATCAATCTTCAGCTCGTCAAAAAGCCAATGGAGTGTCTCGAGTATGTTGTGATTCATGAACTGGTGCATCTGATAGAGAAAAACCACACTCACAGGTTTCACGCTCTAGTGGAAGAATTCTATCCGACCTGGAGAGAGGCA
>JBFMAM010000455.1:0-1427 GCA_040755805.1 Nitrospirota bacterium | reverse complement strand
AATTATTGAAAGCATGATTATTACTATATCCCCGAATAACAGGGTAAGTAGCCTTGAAGATATATAATGTCTGAAGAGTCTTAACATATAATTTTCTGAACTCCTACAGGTTAAGTCCTTTTAAAATCTTCTTAGCCTCCTCTGCCTCTGGAAAATTTGAAGCCATTTTGAGCGCACCCTCAAACTCTTTTCTGGCTTCGTCCTTCATCCCGTTTTTTATATATGCAAGACCGAGATGATATCTGATTGTAGGTTCATCTGGTAAAAGCGATGCCGCCTCTTTCAGGAGAGTAAGGGCCTTAGTGTAATCGCCCTTTTTGTAATAGACCCATCCCATGGTATCTGTTATCGCTCCATCCTTCGGGACAAGGTTTTTAGCTCTCTGTGCAAGTCTCGATGCCTCATCAAGCCTTTCCTGCCTTTCTGAATAAAGATATGCAAGATTATTAATGGCAGGCACATACTCTGGGTTAAGAGATAAAGACTTCCTGTATCTCTCGATCGCCCTATTTTTCTCTCCCATCCGTTCAAAGACGATACCCTGATAAAAATATACAGATGGATACCGGTGGTTAGCCTTCTCTGCCCTTTTATATGCCTCGATTGCCTTTGTTGTTTTCCCCTGTAAAAGATAGATATTGCCTGCTGCTATTGGTGAAAGGAAATTGTTACGGCTCATCTTCTCTGCCTTTTCATAATATTGAAGTGCCTTTTCATATTTTTTCTGTTTACTCAGTATATCCCCCATCAGGTGGTATCCAAAGCCATTCTTGGGCTTAGTTATTATGGCCTGCTGGGCAATATCTTCAGCTCCCTTAAAGTCATTTTTCTTTATATGTATATCTGCAAGGGCACTTATAATCTCAGGCTGTTCAGGTTTTATCTTGAGGGATTCATTTAGCTCTGCTATCGCCTTTGCATAATCGCCTGCCTTTGCATAGAGGGTAGCAAGTCTGTTATGTCCAAAAGGAGAATCCGGGGTAAGGCTTATTATCTTCTTGTATTCAGCCTCTGCCTCCTTGATACTGTTTTTCTTTACATAGATGGCTGCAAGTTCATCCCTTGCCTCAATAAGCTTTTGGTCCCGGGCTAAAAGTTCCTTAAGTGTATCTATCCCATGTCTGAAATCATTCTTTCTGACATAGTAGGCTGCAAGTGCCATGTACCCGGCCGGCTTGTTAGTATATTTTGCCTTTGCATATCTATCAAATGCCTCTGTATCCCTTGAATTTCTCTCTAAAAGGGAAGCGGATGCTATAAGTGCCTCGAGATTATCCGGGTCTACCCTCAATAGTGCATTATATTGCTCGAGGGCTTTATCGTTTTTATCTTCTGATATATAAATCGCTGCTATATTCATGTAAGGTGCAGCAAATTTAGGGACTAAGGATATTGCATGTTCGAAACTACTTATGGCAGAAGAGGTA
>JBFMAM010000454.1:0-1443 GCA_040755805.1 Nitrospirota bacterium | reverse complement strand
AGGCATTTGATATGAAACTGGACCGGAACAGTTCATCCACGGTGTCTCTATCGGAGGTGGAAGTCATACAGTTATTGAATGAGTTGAGGAAACATAAAACTGAAAGTCAGAAGAGTTACAGAGATTATTTACTGGTTACAACAATGTTAACCACTTCCTTGAGGATAGCGGAAGTATTACAGATGGATGTAAGTTTTATTAGGAGCGATAATATCACGGGACAGAGTTATATGGAGATTATACAGAAGAAAAACAGAGTCAGGAAGGTCCTCATACCTCAGAAACTGCTGGAAGAATACATGGAGTATGCCGGAAAAC
Organism: Nitrospirota bacterium; assembly: GCA_040755805.1. Taxonomy (GTDB): domain Bacteria; phylum Nitrospirota; class Thermodesulfovibrionia; order Thermodesulfovibrionales; family SM23-35; genus JBFMAM01. The sequence continues at coordinate 1,125 of JBFMAM010000454.1, read as the reverse complement.
ATGAAATCAAGGGCCCTGTTTTTACGAATATAAAAAATAATGTCTCAGAAAGTATGGTATTAACTCAGAAAGGCAGTTATAAGATCATAAAGGGCCTTGTGGAAAAATACCTGAATAAATCCGGTATAGGAAACCACAGTCTCAGGAAAAGCTTTATAGAACTGGCGAATAAGAGAAGAATATCTCCTGTGTCTATTATGAAAGCCACGGGGCACAGCACATTACAGATGATAAAGTATTATGATACCACGGATGAACTGTCTGATAATGCTTCGAGCGATATTGCGAAGGTATTGCTTGAGTGATGAATACTATAAAATTTGTTTAATTTATATTTTCAAGTTCTATAATCTTTTCTTTAGATAACCCGGTGCATTTTACAATAACTTCTATATCTATTCCTTCTTGAAGCATATTCTTAGCTATTTCTATTGCTTTTTCTTCCATCGCCATTTCATGAAATTTTGTAATAACCATACTGACCCCCTCCTTTTGATATAAAGTCCTTATTTCATCATATAATGCCTTATTCTTTTCATTATCTTCTAATTCCAGCATAATCTCTATAAAATCAAATATATTCTGTATCTCTTCGGTAGAATAACCTTTTCGGGCCATTAACATTATTAACTTCTTCTTAAAGTTATAACGCATATCTTCATCTGTCTTACTTTTAAGACCGTATTTTACTGCCAGAGTAACCAGTGCAAAAGGGTTATCCTGACTTATTAAGTATTCTTCATCATATTCGTTTAATATTGCAGTTCTGTATTCATATAGCAGCTTCGTCCTATAAAAGTCATACTTAAACTCCTTCTGGTAAGACTGGCTATCACCTGTAAATACACAGAGACTTACTATTTGCTGGTTATATTTATCGTAAATCCTGTAAAAATACCTGAACATCCTGTAAGGGAAGTCTGTTTTCTTTGCAAATTGGACCTCCAGATGTATGCAAATCCACTGCTCCTGACCATCCTTTAAATACACTTTTATAAGTTTATCCACGAACCTTTTGGTATCGTCTGATTCTATGGCTATGGTTCGAAATTCCTGTTCCAGAAAAGTATATCCCTTAGAGAAATCTATATCCTGAGCTAAATCAGGCATATAAAACCATACAAA
>JBFMAM010000453.1:0-1445 GCA_040755805.1 Nitrospirota bacterium | reverse complement strand
TTGTTTTTACCCCGCACCCAGAAAGCCCCACCCTTGCAGTCCTCGCACCCCGCGAGAGTGGGGTGCGGGGTTTACTTGGGAAGTAATCTTTCTATAATAAAATCAGTAATTTTATCTATTTCATTAAATCGAAAGAGCGGAATCTTAACGTCAAAATCCCTGTCAGAAATGATGGCTATTATCTTATCATCATCTTTGAACAACGGGGCTTCTCGCGTTAGATTCCCTATAACCTCTATCTTTAGAGAGGGGCTCTCCTTGTATCCCTCCACAATTACAAGATCAACATCCTCCATATATTTTTCGACTATTTCATTTAAAAAGAACCCTGAATCTAAATCTTTGAATATCGCAATTCTTTTTGGTGAGGAGAGGGCAACTACAGATGCCCCTGCCTTTCTATGTCTGTAACTGTCTTTCCCCTTCTTATCAAATTCAAAATCCTTACTGGTGTGTTTTATGGCACCAACTCGAAAACCTCTCTTCACCAGGCATTTTATTAATAGCTCCATAACAGTAGTTTTACCGCTTTTGGATCTTCCTACTATACAGAAATAGGGGGTAGTTCTCATCGCATCTTTTTTAATATATTCTGTTTGATTATGCAACCCCCTCTGTCCAATCCCAGAAAAATTTAGATTCTTCCGTAAAAGAGTTGAAATGACATCTCCCTTTCAACTTAAATACGAAATAGGGAAAATTTAATAAAACAGCAGTTGAGTAGTGGTGCTATGTGTATTTTTGAGGAGAGAGAAATACCTTTACTTTATACTCAAAAATATACTAAAATCTCTGGTATTTTTAAGGAGGTGAGGGCTTGGTTAAAATAAGACTTACAAGGTTGGGATCCCACAAGAGATCTTTCTACAGGGTAGTGGTAGCAGATTCCAGAGCAAGGAGGGACGGGCCTTTTATAGAGATTCTCGGGACATACGATCCCTTGAGAGATCCGTCTGAGGTAAAGCTGGATCTGGAGAAGACAAAATTCTGGTTGCAGCGAGGAGCACAACCTACTGTTATAGCTAAAAAGCTTATACAAAAGGCTGGCCAATAGGCAGTCCAAAACTCGCATGGAGGTAGAAGATGATGAAAGACTTAGTAGAAAAGATGGCGAAGGCTCTGGTAGACAGGCCTGAAGAGGTTAGTGTTACCGAGGTTGAAGGCGAAAAGACAACTGTTTTCGAACTCAGGGTTGCACAAAGCGATCTCGGAAAGGTTATTGGCAAACAGGGTAAGACAGCCCGCGCAATGAGGACGATACTCAGTGCATCAGGCACAAAAATAGGTAAACGCTGCGTGCTCGAAATCCTCGAATAAAAAAACAGCCTTGAGGGTCTCCGTCCCTTATCCCTTATCAAAAATGGGAAGTAGGAAGTAGGAACCATTTACTTCCTACTTTTTACTTTTGAGAAAGGATGATTCTTTTTCTAAATCTCTGTGTTCTC
>JBFMAM010000452.1:0-1449 GCA_040755805.1 Nitrospirota bacterium | reverse complement strand
GATAGTAAAAATAAACCGATTTCTTGAATATCTGGTTGAGAACTCGGCCAAGTCTTCAAGCCTCTTTCTATTTTCGATGTCTAAATCATCAATTAATACAATACAATTGCCGTTGACGAGTTGCTTTTCTAAGTCGATCTTCGAATCAATGCTTTGTAGACTCTTTTCAAGCGCGCGATATACCTTGTTTTTCCCCATAGGTAGATTTCGATAATTAATAAGTAAAGGAATTCTCTCCCTCTCTGGTTGTAGGTCTTCTAGGTAAAGCCTATATATATTTCTCAGTAACGAAGTCTTCCCATGCTCTTTCTTGCCAATAATGAGAATGTTATTGCCGGATCCTAATAGATCATTTAGTGTCTTAATGGTTTCCTGCTTACTTCTTAAAACCTTGCTCTCTTTCGTTTTATCCTCGCGAATTGCCTCCCTTGCGAGATAACTACTTTCTGGCTCGCTTGCTAAAGGAGGCTCGACAAAAATCTCCATTAGAGATTTTGGATATAAACTGAGTTGCGAAATTGATGGGAATTCATTTACGTTTACTTTAGCCGTAATGACTTGCCTTAGTTGAGTAATTATTGAATTCTGTTCTGTAGAAGCACCTACTCGCCGTTCGAGTTTAAAGGGCACGATTCCATCCTTGCCGTAAACTGATGCTGGCACGAATCTTCTTGCGCGATCATCATATTCCCTTAGGTAAATCTCTCCGTTTGTTTCGGTCAAGGATATGCTAAGGATTCCATACCCGTTGTGATACTCCCGCTTGCTATATATTGTCCCGCCAGCAACAAGCAATACCTGATCCTGATTTTGTTTCTTAACCAGCTCAGTGTCATGTTCATGAATGTGCCCATGAAGCAAAACATCGAAATTACCTAGAATCCGCCGCTGAATTGTAGGTTGTTCGAATTCTGCCAAATATGAAAACGGATGATGCATAAGGGCTATTCTGAAATGGCATTCTTTCAAAGAAGAGATCGCATTGTCGATGGTTCTCTCTCCAAGCAAGAGTTTGCCATAATCAGCGTTACCCCCAAATGCTCGCCACGCCGTGTTAAAGCTGGCAATTCCAATCAATTTGTCGCCTTCTTCAATCGTGTATGTTGAGTACAGATAATCTCCATCTTTCTTGTATTTACTCTCTTTACTAGTTAAGAACTGCCGATAATTTGTCAGCCTCGAAAAAACATCACTACTTTTTTGAGGCAGGCCATCAATTAACTCGTTTACGGATGCGATGCTCACAAGTTCCGTTCTCAACCCGCTCTCAAGAATCTTGTCAATATTATTCCGCTCTATGTCATGGTTGCCGGGACAGAAAAATATCAGGTCCTTTTCAAGACTGAATATATCCATGACTGGTTGGATGACCTCATTCCATGCACTATCAAAATCGGCACTTGTGCCGTCAAAGGCTAAATCCCCGGTAAAAACGATGATATCAGGTTT
>JBFMAM010000451.1:0-1455 GCA_040755805.1 Nitrospirota bacterium | reverse complement strand
AGAGATGTATCATTTTCATAATCTTCTCTATCTCGGATTCAGAGAGGTCTTTGATCTCTGTTGATATTTTTTCCTTATACGCTTCTTTTAACTTCATCTTATTTTTTCCTCCTCAGGTATAAAAGTGATTGTTACTTTAACTTTTAACAAAATTATATCAAAAAGCAACTAATATTTCAGAAACCCATTTATTTTTAACATGGCCTGCCTCCTATCGATTTCTTAGACTAAGAGAAATTACTCTATCCGCACAAGTTCTAAACTCCCCTCTCCATAATCAATAGTAATTCTAAAATGTCTTAGGACCGTAGACCCCAAAAGACCAACCACATAGCTCTTTGGTGGAAGATCATGACACACCGCAAAGATATCCTCGATATATTCACCAAGAATCCCTATCTTTCTAACCTTTATTACTGGGGCAGTTTCGATACCGCTTGCTGTCACGAGTGTTACCTTTTCTTTAGAAAGCTCGGGTTTATATCCTAAGGCCTCTGCTACCTCCCAAGGAATCATCGTATAAGTAGCACCTGTATCTAAAGCCATTCTAACCCTTCTCTTTGCTCCTTTCAGACCTACCAATGTTACATCTAATACAATTACAGGTTGTTGTGTATCAAATTTGACTTTAGCCATAAAAGGCTACCGCATAGCCTTTTTTTGGCATTTCGCCTGAATAAGTAATATAGAGATCTCCTTTAAGTCGACGTTGGGCCTCATATATTTCGTCCCTATCCTTACTATGAGCAACTATTTCTCCCTCTATCGGTTGATCCTGATCATCCACAGCCGTAACCCTTATAAGCAACCACTCATCTTTAAATCTTTTCTTAAGGACTTCTATCCTCATTTTCCTCCCCCTCGGGGTTCTAATCAAGACGCAATCTTTTCAATAAAAGCTTTTGCAGCCTTGATGGCGTCTTTGACCATATCTACATCGTAAATAAGACCTCTATAATAACCTGCGATGTGAAGGGCGTCATAGAGTTTCTCAAACTCCCTCATGAGTTTCCCATTATGAATTGCTATATACTTCTGCAATGCCTTTCTATAAGCATCTACTGATTTTGGAAGCTCCTTCTTAGTCAAACCCTTCTTTAGTAGACACTCATTTATCGACTCCAAAACGGCTAAATAGGCTACTGCCATTGCTTCTCTGACAGGCTTGATATCCGCATAAGTATTATCTTCTATGCGAGCAGATTTCAAGACCATATAAAAAGGGTCGAGTCTCCACATTTGACAGATTCAGGCTCCTTCCATATTTCTTTAACCCCGCAATTCGCCTTCAAATTCTCTCTCTTTAAACCACCTGAGAATCCCTGCCAATATTTCAAAAAACTATTTCCCTTTACCACGTCCTACCACCCATTAAATCCGTGATTCATGACTGTTATTCGTGTCCGTTTAAAAACAAAAGGACGGTATGCAAACCACCCCTATAATTCAAAATTA
>JBFMAM010000450.1:0-1464 GCA_040755805.1 Nitrospirota bacterium | reverse complement strand
GGGTTGCGAGTTACGAGTTGGAAAATCAAAATGCGGGTTACGGGTTGCGAGTGGTTGAGATAACAAAAGGAAGGGTTGTAATTGAGGAAAAGACGGATAAAGGGATTGAGACAGTGATTATAAGGCTTGAGGATGAAGTTCCAAGTTACGGGTTGCGAGTTACGGGTTCCGGGTTGAAAAAACAAAGAATTGAGAGGATAAGGAAAGCGTTAGAAGAAAGTCCAATGTTGTATGTACCAAAATAAAAACTGTTACGTGTTGCGTGTTACGGATTTACGAGTAAACTTAACTCGCAACTCGGTAATTCGAAACTCGTAACGCGGATGAAAAGTTATAGGGATTTAGAGATTTATAAGTTGTCTTATGATCTGGCGGTAAAGATCCATGGGATGACATTAAAACTTCCTAAACATGAAATGTATGAAGAAGGAAGCCAGATAAGAAAGTCTTCAAAAGGAATTACTTCTTGTATCGTAGAGGGTTATGGACGGAAAAGATATAAAGCAGAGTTCATTAGATTCCTCATTTATGCTCATGCATCCTGTGATGAAACTATTACACATCTGAATTTTATAAAGGATACAAACGGATTTGATGAGAAGACAATAGATCGGTTCATTAATGAATACAATGAATTGGGTAGCAAAATAAACAAATTCATTCAATATGTTGAAAATGAATGGAAAGTAGGAAGAGAAGAATGAGGCGCAACCTGCAACCTATAACTTGCAACTCGCAACCCGTAACCCGTAACTTTCTGATAACCCTCCTTGCCTCTTTATCAATCTGTTCCTTGTGTATACCATTGATAGCTTCTGCCCAAGAATTTACCGCTAAGACCCTCGGAGATTACGGCAATGTTACGGTTATGGAAGTAACAGGAAATTATGATGCTAAAAATCCTGATGGCTCAATTAATGCAGAACCGAGGCAGGTTATAGCAAAGGAGTTCTTCAAGACACACAAGGATGAATATGATTTTCTCGTCATTTTCTCTAACTTTGACTTTCAGATGCCTGATGCAGAGGCAAGGGCATTTTATCTCGGAGTTAAAAATGATATTCAGGGCATAGGCCAGCAACTTTTCGATAATTCCGCTCTTTTTGGAAGTAACGGTAAACTTCAAGGAACCATAGATATAGGAAATATCTCGAATATTGTAACAAATCCTCTTGACCCCGAATTTGAAGATACCCTTTCTACCCTCGGCCATGAACAGATGCACAGGTGGGGTGCTTATGTGAAATTTAAAGATTCAAATGGTAATGTCAGCACAGTCCTTTTAGGAAAAGAGCTCAGTCACTGGAGCTTCCTGCTTAATTCCTATGGTTCGGTGCTTTATGGAAATCAGTGGCAAGACAATAGTAACGGCACATTCACATCCATTGGTGCAAGAAAATATTACAGCCCTCTTGATTTATATCTCATGGGATTTTACGAAAAATCACAGGTTTCTCCGATGCT
>JBFMAM010000449.1:0-1464 GCA_040755805.1 Nitrospirota bacterium | reverse complement strand
TCAGACAAATATAGGAGAAGTTGAAAGGATGCTAAAGGCACTAATAAAATCCTTAGAAGACAAGCACTTGAACCCTTGAATCCTAGAATCCTTGAATCCTTTTTGGCAACGAAATTGGAGAAGAACCTAAAATTCTTAAAATAAAAATAGTTTACGTTGGAAGAAGAGAGGAGGTTTATTAATGCCATATAAAGGGATTGTTAAAGATAATATAGTGATTTTACAAGAAGCAGCAAAACTTTCGGATGGGATGCGGGTAATTGTAACTCCAGAGGAGGAAGAAAAAGAACCAAATTTTAATGCCGACCCTTTTTGTACGTTGATGAGTGGGCTCCTGTCCCCCAGAAGATGTCCCAAAAGATTTAGCTCATCAGCATGATCACTATCTCTACGGAACACTCCCCTGCGTCCTTTAGCATTAGCACTTATAGATAAAGTTAGAGAGGCTAAGCAGCTTGGTGTTTTAGAGATAGATATGCTATAATTTGTTATGCTTAGGTATCTTGAAGCAATAGAAGAACTTCCCAGGGAGCTGAAGGGCCCTCTTGTAAGGGTGTTGGAGTTATTCCGGGAAGATATAGCAGAAACCGTAAAGAGGTCTGATTTTGAGAGGTTTGAAAAGACCACAGAGGAGAACTTCAACAGGGTATGGAAATCCGTAGAGGAGCTTGCAGAGGCCCAGAAAAGTACAGAGCAACGGCTTGAGCAGTTTGAAAGGGCAACCGAGGAGAACTTCAACAGGGTATGGAAGTCTATAGAGGAGCTTGCAGAGGCCCAGAAGAGGACGGAACATAGGGTAGAGGAGCTTGCAGAGGCCCAGAAAAAAACAGAAGAAGAATTAGCATCCCTTACCAGGACAGTAAGAAATATGCAGAAAGAGATCGGGGGTCTTTCAAATACTATTGGCTACGAACTTGAAGATAGCCTTTATCCTTTACTGCCAAAGGTTTTGAAAGAAGACTTTGGAGTCGAGATAGAAGGGGATTTGGAGAGGACATTTATCGAGTATGACGGTGGGGAAGATGAGGTTAACATTTATGGTAAGGGGAAATTAAATGGCAGGCGTGTGCATATCATTGGAGAGTCAAAGGCACAGATTGGCAAGGGTGATGTAGAAGGGTTTGTAAAGATGGTGAAACGTCTTGGTAGACATCTAAAGGAAAATATCCTGCCAATCTTAGTATGTTATACAGTCCATCCGAGGGTGGAGACATACATAAAGGAACACCACCCTGACATAAAGCTTTATAAGACCTTTCAGGTTAAACGCAGGGTAAAGGTATGAGTAGAAGGTTTACCCGCACCACAGAAAGCTATCCCTAAATCCAATAGCTTATATGCAAATGCGTTCGATTTCTTAGGCATATCATTATTTTTTGGATTTGTTGCTGTAAGAAGATTTTTAAAAAGAAAAAAGATAGTTTTCTTAATCATACCAATAATAATTATATTCGCAGGGTTACT
>JBFMAM010000448.1:0-1470 GCA_040755805.1 Nitrospirota bacterium | reverse complement strand
GGAAATATGAGGTTGCTTCAGGAAAGAGGAAAGTTAATAGGCACGTCAATAGCAGGACTGAATCAGATGGAAACAATTAAATCCAGCGGCAATGAAGGAGATTTTTATACAAGATGGTCAGGTTATTTTGCCAAAACCATCAATATAGAACAGGAAATGAATGTATATACCCAGTTCCTTGCAGTTATTCCATCATTTCTCAATTCCATAAATACGATGGTCATACTTTCCATAGGGACTTATCTTATTATAAAAGGCCATATGACAGCAGGAACCCTTGTGGCATATCAGAGCCTTATGGGGTTTTTCATAATGCCTTTCAACAGAATCGTAAACCTTGGAAGCACAATTCAGGAAATGCATGGAGATATGGATAGACTCGAAGATATCCAGAGATATGATATAGAGAAAGAAAAGGAAGAATTGTCAGATAAAGATAGTTCCATAAAGTTAACAGGGAAAGTAGAACTTAAAGACATAACATTCGGATACAATCCCCTTGAGCCTCCCCTTATAGAAGACTTCAATCTTACATTATCACCCGGTTCAAGAGTGGCCATTGTCGGTTCTTCCGGGAGCGGAAAATCGACTATCGGAAAAATCATATGCCGCCTTTACCGTCCCTGGAAGGGAGAAATACGTTTCGATGAAAAACCGGTAGAAACAATACCAGGAAAGATTATAAATAATACACTTGCAATGGTGGATCAGAGTATCATGCTTTTTGAAGGGACAATAAACGAAAATATAAGCCTGTGGGACAGTTCAATTGAGAAAACCGATATTATCAGAGCTGCCAAAGATGCCTATATCCATGATGTTATAACGGAAAAAGAAAAAGGATATGATTCCATTATAGAGGAAGGTGGAAGAAATTTCAGCGGAGGTCAGAGACAGAGGCTTGAAATAGCCAGAGCCCTTTCCACAAACCCAAGAATTCTCGTTCTTGACGAAGCTACAAGTGCTCTTGATGCCATTACGGAAAAGATGATAGATGAAAACTTAAGGAAAAGAGGCTGTACAACCATTATAATTGCCCACAGGCTGAGTACTATAAAAGACTGTGATGAAATTATAGTTCTTAACAAAGGCATGGTAGTTCAAAGAGGCAGACATGAGGAACTTATAAAAGATGAAAACGGTCTCTATAAGAGTCTTATTCAGCTCTATTGAGGGAGTTTTTAAAGAAGATGGATAATGAAGTAATAACACTCGGCGGAAACAATCCTTTTCTTATTGATGAGAGTGATTATCTGTGGATAGTAAAAAAACACAGGGTAAATCTATATGGAGTTTATCTTAAAGATAGAGTTATTACGGGACCGAGAAAACATATATGCACCATCAAAGAAGGGCAGGTTTTCTTCGGGTTTAAACATTTTGAATCCTTCGGCTTTCTTGCGTCGGGAGAAACAGGAACTGAAGTTATAAAGATTAAAATAAATGAATTCAAAGAAGAACTCCATAATC
>JBFMAM010000447.1:0-1475 GCA_040755805.1 Nitrospirota bacterium | reverse complement strand
CTGTTTCAGCTTTTTACTGAGTTCAATTAAATTCCTCGGGGTAGGCTCTGCATCAGGTGAGAATCCCTTATATGCTGAAAGATATTTTAGATTATACCTCTTTACTAAATAGCCAAATGCAAAGTGTCCACCGTGGATGAAGACATCCTTTTTGCAATTAGCGAGAGAATCCTTGAATTTCTTATCGAGTTCATCCAGTCTTGCCTTGTAGTCTTCAGCATTCTTTAGATAAAAATCTTTATTTACAGGGTCCTTTTTGACAAAACCACCAAGGATATTATCAACCATTTTCTTGGCACAGGGTAGATCAAGCCATATGTGGGGATCCATTCCATCTGAAAATCCCCCCATCCCCCCTTTACTAAAGGGGGGTGGGGGGGGATTACTTTCGATATCTTTCTCCGTGAACTTAATATCTCTGCTCGAATCTATTACCAGTAGTCCCTTACCACCGATACCCTTTAAGATATCTTCAACCCATGGCTCCATGAACCTGCCTGTATGGACAAAAAAGTCGGCCTCGTTTATCTTTAGAATGTCCACGGGCTTTGGTTCAAAGCTATGAGGTTCAACCCCTGGAGATAGTAGTAAGGTAACATCTGCCTTTTGCATTCCGATATTTTTAGCAAAATCATAGAGTGGAAATAGGCTCGTAACAACCTTGAGCTTCTTCTCATCAACAACCTTTTCATCTTTTTTCTGGCATGAGAGCATAAGAAAGGGTATAACTAAAAATAAAACACACATGCCGCATAGCGATACAAAGGACAATGAAAATAATCCCCCCGAATCCCCCCATACCCCCCCTTTGGAAAGGGGGGGCTGTGGGGGATTTTAGCTTCCTACTTCTTATTTGAACAATTCTTACACAAACCGTTAACCTGCAGGATATGAGAAAGAACTTCCCCCTTTATTTTCTTCTTCACTTCTTCCTCTATCTCTTTTGCACCGCAGAAATTTATGTCTTCCACCTTACGGCATGAGAGGCAGATGAAATGGTGGTGATGAGACCGATTCTGACAGAGATAGTAATAGAGCTGGCGGTTTGGATGATTAACTTTTAATATTACGTCACCTTCAGAAAGTTCCTCTAAATTCCGGTAGACAGTTGGAAGACCTATTCTCTTAAATCGCCTTTTCATTTTCTTCCATATTTCCTCAGGACTTAAATAAACTGATTCTTTTGTTAAAATCTGAAGAATAGCTAACCTTTTCGGCGTGACCTTTAGATTTAATTTTCTTAAAGCCAGAGGGAAGTCATTTAGCATATATAAGCCTTTAATTTTAAATAGAAAATATTTCTATTAATGCATATTCCTTCTGCAAATGTCAAGTTATGCGAATTGCTAGGGTGTGCGACAATTTTATTGGTGCTTCATTTAAGCACATACTCTATAATCCCAAAAGTCTTCCCATCGATTACTAAGGAGTAAGCAACGCAGGGCTATGATACTATTAGCTCCTTTGACCGTCCA
>JBFMAM010000446.1:0-1492 GCA_040755805.1 Nitrospirota bacterium | reverse complement strand
GATGCTTCTCATTGATAATCCAGGTATTGACCCTGCAAGAATGCCTGAAGTCGGAATCACCATTGATGGGACACCTCGATACATTTCAATAGATGACATTATTGCAGTAGAAGGTGAAAGAATTCCTGTCCCTTCAGAATCACAGAAGACATTTAAGACTGCATTTATATTAATAACATCACCAGGCACATTCACTGGTTATGAGTTATACGGTATAGAGAATATAAGGAACGAATGGGTAACAAGGTTTTCAGTTCTTACTGATGGTGAAGGTATTATGCAGGCTGCTCCAGCACCTAAGGAAGACATTCCAATAAATCCCGGTGTTACCTTGCCTCCCGTTACTCCAAGAGCCCTTCCGCCGAGTATAGATGATGGTGTTACATGGCTGATTAATAATCAGAGAATTGACGGAAGCTGGATGGATTTAGAACAGACAATTGAAAGGGATACGGCAGAAACAGTACTTGTGTTAAAGAACTTTGATATAGCACACCAGAGCTATTCGATGGGACTTCAATGGCTTAATGGTGTTTATTCAGGAAATACAGATTATCTCTCAAGGAAGATAAAGGGCTTAATAGATTCAGGAGAGGATGTATCTGCATTATTAGATGAACTCCTTTCAAGACAGCACTCTGACGGAGGCTGGGGAAGCAATGGAAGCTATGGAAGTAACCCCGTGGATACTTCCCTTGCTTTAAAAGTGCTGGCAGTGACTGGTTATCCAGACCAGGGTATCATTTCAAAAGCCATCGAATACCTGAAGTCAAAACAGAACGCTGACGGTGGATGGGGAAGTGATGATGAGGAAAGCAGTATTGAGGCAACAGCAAATGCGCTATCTGCATTCAATAAATACAGAAGTAATTATCAATTAGAGGATCAGATTTCGAAGGGCATCGCATGGCTCATGCAAAGACAGAATCCAGATGGTGGTTTTGGAAATAGTCCAAGTACGATTTATGATACAGCCTTAGCAGTCTTAACTTTGAGGGAATTTGATGTATCAACAGATATCCCAAATAATGCATTGAACTACATCCTTAATCTCCAATCAGAGGATGGAAGCTGGTATGAAAGCCCTTATCAGACAGCCCTCGCAGTAAATGCGGTATGGAAGGCAACGATTGATCCAGACTTATCTGTAAAGAGTGATGGCATAACATTCATACCGCCTACTGTAAAGAGTCTTCCATCGAATATAGTTATTAATGTGAACGTCTGGAATCTTGGAAGGACAGAGGTGCCCCAGGCAAAGGTGGTGCTATATGATGGAGAACCGTCCCTCGGAAGAAAACTTGAGGAACAGAGTCTTGCTTTCCCTGGCCATGCATCCACAACAGTAACCTTTTCTGTAACAATCACTCACGGGAATGAACACAGATTCTATATATCGATAGACCCTGAAAACCTCATAAAGGAGTCAAACGAAATAAACAACATAGCCCTGAATATCCTCAGGCCTGAACCAACATATGACTTTGAGATA
>JBFMAM010000445.1:0-1500 GCA_040755805.1 Nitrospirota bacterium | reverse complement strand
GAGTATATAAAAACTCCTTCGGTTAAAAATATATCACCAAAGGCTGCTTATATCCCTCCAGCGAATCATCCGTGGAGAAAAAATATTGCGAATGAGATTAAGCTAAAACAAATTAGGAAAAGCAGGGTCGAAAGAAAGGCTGAAAAAGAGATCAAAAAAATATTCGGAGGACTTATTACTTTTGTTCATTGAAGATGCCAAATGTGACATTTTAAATTAGTAAAAATGTGACATATTGACTTAGTAATAACAGGAGAAAATGTTTACTTGATGTTTACCCTAATTGCTATAGAAGCTGTTAAAATGTTAAAATTAACAAAAATTTCGAGGTTAATAATGCTTGAAGATATTTTACCGGTAGGTTTGACATTTGATGATGTACTTCTCATGCCTGCCAAATCAGATGTCCTTCCAAGAGAAGTAGACCTGAAAACCAGGCTTACAAGAAATATTGAAATCAATATCCCGATAGTAAGTTCTGCAATGGATACTGTTACCGAGGCCAACCTTGCAATAGCTATAGCTCGTGAAGGCGGTATAGGCATTATACACAGGGCCATGAGTCCAGAAAGGCAGGCATCAGAAGTGGACAAGGTGAAAAAATCCGAAAGTGGAATGATACTGGATCCCATAACTATTCTACCTGACGCACCGATCTCAGAGGCAATGTCCCTGATGGAAAGATACAGGATATCAGGTATACCTGTCACAGAGAAAGGGAAACTTATAGGAATATTGACAAACAGGGACCTGCGTTTTGAAACCCAATTTACTAAAAGGGTCTCTCAAGTAATGACAAGAGAAAGGCTCATAACAGCACCCGTTGGTACAACCCTCGATAAGGCACAGAAGATCCTCCACAAGTACAAGATAGAAAAGCTACCCATTGTGGACAAGGAGAACAACCTCAAAGGGCTGATAACCATAAAGGATATCGAGAAGAGAAAAAAGTATCCGAATGCATGCAAGGACAGCGTCGGAAGGCTCCGCGTTGGAGCAGCTATAGGCACAGGAGGAGATTCAATCCAGAGGGCAGAACTCCTTGTAAAGGCAGGAGTAGATATGGTTGTAATTGATACCGCCCATGGGCATACCACATCAGTTATCGCTACGCTTAAGGCATTAAAAAGGAAACTTGATGTAGATATAATCGCAGGTAATATTGCTACTGCTGAGGCTGCATTAGATCTCATAAAGGCAGAGGCTGACGGAATAAAGGTTGGCATAGGTCCTGGCTCTATATGCACTACGAGGATAATAGCAGGTGCGGGTGTACCACAGCTTACAGCAATAAAGAACTGTTATTCTGTTGCAAAGAAATATGGAACTTTCATTATTGCGGATGGAGGGATAAAATATTCAGGAGATATTATAAAGGCACTTGCAGCAGGCGCCCACTCTGTAATGATAGGGAGCCTGTTTGCAGGGACAGATGAATCTCCAGGGGAAATAGTGCTCTTCCAGGGCCGTAGTTATAAGGTATACAGGGGAATGGGTTCC
>JBFMAM010000444.1:0-1509 GCA_040755805.1 Nitrospirota bacterium | reverse complement strand
AAACGCCCGTCGCTCAATGGCATTTGCTGTATCTTCGAAATTTGATAATTGGCTGATAGTTGTGAAGTCGCCAAAATGGGAGGCTAACAACGCTGCTATAGTAGTCTTGAAAAGCCCAGTCTCACCTAAGATGTCCCCAGAAAAGTTTGGCAGCGGTTTGAGAACTGATGTTAAGGGTGAAAGGTAAAGAAAGCTAAATAATGGTAGTGTTACTCTACACTTGCCTATATCAAGGAAGGAGAGGCTTGCCTTTATTGCCTCAGTCTCGTTCTCTGGTCTTATAGGTAAGGAGTACCTCTGCAGTTCTCTCGGTAACCTCACAAATACATTTTCTGCACCAATAGCACCACCAGCATGCAGGTAAACCCACTTATTGTTGATTCTTCGCCAGCCAGTGTGAGTATAATACATTAATTGCTTTACGCTATCTGACCTAACCTGTATGGCATGGCGTACGTAGTCCTTAGTTGTGTAACCAGGTTCAAGAATTACCTGATTCCCCCATTTATGTAACCAGTTAAGGGATGGGAAAGAGCTTGCAGGAACTTCAATCTTTGGAAGTAATCTATCCTTTATCTTTCCTTCAATTCCATAACTATGAGTAATCTCAAGGCCATTATCTTCGGCTATTTCTTCAACAATCCGGACATCGAAGTTTGCAAGTTTAATACTAATACGGCCGTCAGATGTGTTTCGCCACCTTCGGAGGGATCCCAGATCATCAACGAAGTATTCATCGACTTCGGCCTGAAATGTGCCTTTTTCGCCGTCCTGTTGTGCTTCCTCGCCACCAGGTTCTTCCATCTTCTCATCTATTGTTATTTTCCCAACATCGATACCAATGGCAAGTAGTTGCCGTATATATTTTTTCAACATCTTCAACGCTGCACGCTGGAGATCAAGGGATAGGCCCCTTCCACTTCTGATTAGCTCTGCTAACTGCTGCCCGAATTCTGCATCCCTTTTATTAAATCCCACGCCGTCGATTGCGTCGGGATCCGTAATTGAATCAAGGCAAAGGATAGCACGATATAAAAGGTTATGCATATTCTTATATTCGCCTCCTGTCTCCTCATGCTTACCACTTTTCTCCTGTTGAGAGGATTCATTCTCAGCTTTAGCGTTCTCATCATGCAGTTTTCTTAATTCTTCTTCGAGGTCGAAATTACTATCCTTGTCTTCCACGCATTACCTCACGATATAATTCGAACTTTTTTTGATTGCTATATCCCAGGAGTATTTCTACCTGATATAGCCACAAAGATTCTTGATGGTAAAAACCAGTAAGTGCTTCTATTTCCTCTTCAGTTTTTGCTTCCTCTTTAGCTTTTTGGAGCGTGCGATACAGAACACAAAGCTCATCACAATAGTTGTTGCACCATTGTCTAAAGGCTCTGACAAGTTCCTTTTTCCTGAGAGTCTTTGGATCCGGTTTATATTGCCTATCATTTGAAATGCCAAGATAGACGAGTGTATCTCTGAATGATAAACCTTTCAATTTCCGAACGA
>JBFMAM010000443.1:0-1510 GCA_040755805.1 Nitrospirota bacterium | reverse complement strand
TAGGTATAGTTAATTTTATTTAACGGCCCCTTTCTGAAATTGACGCTTCAGGATGAAATTTCGCGCCAGAGAGAGGCCGTTATCTTTTACTCAGGTACAAACCTCCCTTCGAGTTTTTTCATGAGCTCTGGCATGGTTGTATATTCGAGGTCCTCAAGTCCTAATCTATGTGGCTCAAATGGGCCGTGATATCTGAGATAGTCTGCTATCTCATTCGCCTTGCTTCTTGCCCTATCAAATGCTGGGTCATCGAATAGATCCCTTGGCCCTATAAGTTTCCCATTACAGAGCTGGAAACCTGCGGCAATGACCCTCGGAGGGCCGTCAAACCTTGATGGATTTGCCTCATAGAATGCAACAGGCATAAGGGGCCCGTGATGCGAGCCACGCATCCATCCCTCGACTATATGGGAGAAGGCAAATGGTTCGAGCACCTCTCCAACAGCAGGCAGTCCTGCCTGACATCTGACAATCAAAACAGGGTCATCTTTACCAACATATTTTCCAGCAATAAGGCTGAGTTTCTGTGTCGATGCTGATGCAGCAATCATTCCGTCTTTTCTGTAAACAGCCTTTATCATAAACCTCCTCATTGCACCAATAAACATTAAAAGGTCGTATATCTCTTCAGGAGATGAGAGGGTAATCTTTTTATGCTCATATACATCCACAACCTCGAATACAAAGCCATCATGCATTGTTGGGTCTATAACAAGGCCGGCTGTATTAAATGGGTCAGCGAAGATTTTAAATAAAGGAAGGTTCCACGCACCTGGAGATGTCTTGTCAGCCATAAATATTATTATTGGCTCGCTCTTCCGTTCCTCAAACTCCATCTCTGCAACGCCTGGTCCCATACCCTTTATAGTCCCGCTAAAGGCACCGGCTAAGAGGTCCTGGCCTGCACCATAAAGTTTAAGTTCTTTTGCAACCTCAGTACATGCAACAAATGTATTCCATGCAAGCTTATGTATTTCCTCGGCATCTACACCATGTGTATGGGTCATGATGAGCTCGAGGTCATCACCACACCTCGTCACATGAAAGTCAATAAGTATCTCTTTCTCTACAGCATTTGATAATTTTTCCCTTGCAGTTTCAAGGAGATCAGTATGAATGCTTGAATGACCAACGTAGCCTCCAACATCAGCCTTGATTACGCTTAACGTTATCCTCTCAGACATTGCACCTCCTTTTACCCCGTTAGAAAGAAAACCCACCCGATCCCCGTTATAGCTTTATCTCTAAGCGGGGTGAGCTTTCTAACGGGGTTTATTTCTTTAGAGATTTTCCAATCCTTCTCTCTAATGATTTTACCTTCTCCTCGATTCGGTTTGGTTTACCCTTCCTGTCATCGATGGATATAATTGTAAGAGCCCTTTCTCCGGTTTTCATCACTGTTCTGTGGCATTTCTTGATAAGCTTCATTATCTCATCCCATTCACCTTCGATAACTGTGCCCATGGGATTAACCTTGTAGGGAAGTCCACTTGCATCAACTATCTTTAAT
>JBFMAM010000442.1:0-1511 GCA_040755805.1 Nitrospirota bacterium | reverse complement strand
GGTAGCAGCAAATGCCTCATAAACCTTAACCAGGTCTTCCTTTGGAGTTCCTGTAATGGATGAGACGGTATCTAAATCATAGCGGGCATAGTGTTTCTTCATGAGCTGATAGACACAGCGCTCATGCTGAAGTGTTGGATCCTTCTTCGGAATGCCTTTTTCATCCTTTTCAATAGCCCATAATTTCTTGTCATAAGCCCTCTTTTTCGGGTCATAACCTGAGAAGAGACCGTCCTTGAAATCATATTTCGGGCCTACGATAAAAGCAGCGTTTGTATAATTAGCCACATATTCCTTCTGGATAAGGTCATTATCGATTATGTACTTTATCATCCCACCAAGAAATGCGATATCTGTTCCCGCGCGAAGTGGAGCATAAATGTCTGCGTTGGTTGAGGTGCGGGTAAACCTTGGGTCGACATGAATGATTTTTGCTCCCTTATCTTTTGCCCTGAGGACCCACTTCATGGCTATAGGATGGTTTTCAGCAGCATTGCTGCCCATGATTAATACACAATCAGTTACCCCGATATCCCTCCAGTTATTGGTCATCGCCCCACGTCCATACGACTCTGCCAGAGCCGCTACAGTGGAGCTGTGTCAGAGACGTGCCTCATGCTCAATGTAGACAATACCTAAGGAGCGAAGAAATTTCTGATAAAGCCAGCATTCCTCGTTGTTTATGTGGGTACTACCTATAGCAGCTATGCTATCACACCTGTTGACGACTTCGCCTTTTGCATTCTTCTCTGTAAAACTTTTGTCCCGGCTCTTTTTAATCTTCTTGGCAATCTCACCGAGGGCCCAGTCCCAGGACTTCACCTCCCATTTTGTGCTATTTGGCGCCCGATACCTAACCTTGGTGAGTCTTTTTGGGTTGGTCACCAATTCATAGGCTCCTGCACCTTTAGCACATAAAGCACCCTCACTGGTGGGCTGATCCGGATCGCCTTCGATATTAAGAACCTTTCCACCACCTGTGTGCACGATCTGACCGCAGCCAACTGAACAATAACAACAAATGGTAGTTGTTTCCTTGGCCCCTTTGATCCGGAGCTCAGCGGCATAGGCCTGCACCGGGGTAAGGTCAAAACCCAACTGACTCAGGGTTAAGCCAGCCGCTGTAACTCCAGAGATCTTTAAAAAGTCCCTGCGTGTAACCTTCATAAACAATCCCCTCCTTTCCTTAAAATTTTCAAAGCTAAAGAGAGCCTTAAAAATCCCTTACATGTAATTTTTATAAAACAATCCCCTCCTTTCCTTAAATTTTTGAAACTAACATAAAGGCCGAATCTGGGGAGATAATGTGGATTGACTGTTTCCACATATGAGGATAATTCATGATACACAGGTATACTATATTTAAATGCTAAAGTCAAGTTAAAAATCTGCTTTTCTGTAATCCCTCAGTTATGGTGGGGGATTAATCAGCTGAGGAAAAAGAGAAGCGATATTAGCTTTAGGGTTTATAGCCAATTTATCAAGGATATTTTTAAACACTATTTCCAGGG
>JBFMAM010000441.1:0-1520 GCA_040755805.1 Nitrospirota bacterium | reverse complement strand
TTGATATTAGCTAATGCATTTGGTTCAGAAATGCGCCAGAATTTAATAGATGCGCTAAAGCAGATTGAAGAATATAAAACAAGAAAAGAAGCAAGACCTAAAGAATGGGAAGCAAAAAGAAAAGATAGAGAAGAATTTCTTACAGATCGTGGTTGGCCTATAACTCCAGGTAATCTTGCCTGGGCAGAGGCATGGCTTAAATATTATAGAGGAGAAATAGAAGAAGTTCCACCCCTAAGACCCCCTGACCCACCTGAACCAATGTCTAAGAAACAATATGGAAAAGTTATTAAAGAACGTGTTGAAAGATTTAAGGGGGTAGAGAAAAAATAATATGCCAGTCAAACCTATCGAATATCCTGAATGGTATAAAAAAATTACTCCTATATCTTTTTTGAAAGGTGTTGCAAGGGGAATATTCCCTTTGAGGACTGATTATCAGGCCAAACTTTCAAAGGAAATAGAATCAATGAAAGAAGAAGGTATTTCTAATGAGGAGATAGCTGAAAGTTTGTATAGCTATAGAGAAGACCTTCAGAAGAGAGGCGAAAGCGAGCTTCTGAAAGAGCTTGATGAACTTTTTAGAGAAAAACCATTCGCTGAAAAAGCAGGTGAGTTTGTTGGGGGCGTTGTTCCATTTCTTGTGCCCTACGCAGGTGTTTCAAGGATTGCAAGGGCTGCAGGACTTGCAAAACCTTTTTTAAAGGAAGTTATTGCTACAGGCACTGCCTTGCCAGCAACCAGAGCATATGAAAAACTTTTAGAAGAAAGAAGATTACCAACTGCTAAAGAATTAGCTATAGAGGCAGGTGCAGGTGCAGCTTTGGGTGTAGTACCGTATGCTGGTAAAAGAATATTTAGAAGAAAAGGTCTTCCTACTACAAAAGAGTTAGTGCCTACTGGATTAGGAAGAGAGACCTTTTTCGTTTCACCTACAGGAGAAGTGTATGGTGGCAGAGGGATGGTTGAGACAGTAAGACTACCCATCGAAGAAGTTGGGGTTGGAACTTTTCCTAAAAGGTGGCCTACTTTCACTGAAAGAGAGATATTACCAGTTCCTATTAGAGGAACTGAGAGAGGAACATTTTTTGTTTCTCCTACAGGTGAGGTATACGGTGGCAGAGGTATAATATCGAGGCCGCTTTTAGATGCTGACATTGAAGCAGCAGAGGCAGAACTTGAAAGACTTAGTCCTGTTATTGAGAAATTTGAGGCACCTGCCCCAGTATCCGAAATACCTATTCCTAAAAAACCTAAACCAGTTAAATTAACCGAACGACAGTTATCTTTAGGTGCTGAATTTCCAAAGGAAACTCCTAAATTACCCACAAAAGTTGAAGATATTCTTGATTATGTAGATGCTCAGAAATATATGGAAGACCCTTATCATGGTGAAATAATACCACTTAAAGAAGAAATAAAGATGCTACAGGATGCTTTAACTGAAATAGGAGATATAGGTGAAACAGAATTAGTGTCTCTTTATAGCCATTATAGTGAATTAGGTAGAAAGATAGCTG
>JBFMAM010000440.1:0-1520 GCA_040755805.1 Nitrospirota bacterium | reverse complement strand
TTATGGGAATACCCACCCTTATGTTTTTTAAAGATGGCCGTAAGATTGACCAGATTGTTGGTGCAGTCCCAAAACAGCAGCTAAAGACAATGATAGATTCTCTTCTAAGTACCTGATGAATCTTGAGATAATAAGTTTTATATATGTTTGAAGCACTCAGTGAAAAATTAGAATCTATATTCAAGAAATTAAAAGGGAAAGGCCTTTTAAAAGAAGAGGACGTTGAACTTGCACTTAAAGAGATACGGCTTGTCCTTTTAGAGGCTGATGTCAACTTCAAGGTTGTAAAGGATTTTATTCAGAAGATTAAAGAAAAGGCTATTGGCAAGGAGGTCCTTGAAAGCCTCACACCAGGGCAACAGGTCATAAAGATAGTCAACGAGGAGCTCTGCGAGCTGTTCGGAAAGATAAATACAAGGATACAGCTATCCCCTAATCCTCCAACCATAATAATGATGGTCGGGCTCCACGGCTCGGGGAAGACTACAACAGCTGCTAAATTAGCAAGGCTTTTTAAGAAAGAAGGCAGAAGACCGATGCTTGTGGCAGCAGACCTTCAGAGACCTGCTGCTATAGACCAGCTCGTTACACTCGGTTCGCAGATAGGTGTGCCTGTACATTATTCGAAAGAGATAAATGACCCCATAACTTTATGTAAAGAGTCGGTAAGAAAAGCAAGGGTTGATGCGAGAGACATCGTTATCCTCGATACCGCTGGAAGGCTACACATTGATGAATCACTGATGTCTGAGTTAAGGAAGATAAAAGAAAGTGTTTTACCAAAAGAGGTTATCCTTGTCGCAGATGCAATGACAGGACAGGATGCGGTAAATATAGCAAGAAACTTTGATGAGCTGATAGGGATTGATGGGATAATACTTACCAAGATGGACGGTGATGCAAGAGGAGGAGCTGCACTCTCTATAAGGTCGATAACTGGAAAACCAATAAAATTTATCGGCATTGGAGAGAAGATAGAGATGCTCGAGCCTTTTTATCCTGAAAGGATTGCTTCAAGGATACTCGGCATGGGTGATGTCCTGAGCCTGATAGAGAAGGCACAGAAATCCTTTGACCAGAAAGAGGCCGAAAAACTCCAGAAAGCGATAATGGATGAATCATTTACATTTGATGACCTCAAAGACCAGCTTACAAGGCTGCGCAGTATGGGGCCATTGGAAAATATACTCGGTATGATACCTGGCTTTAATAAAATTAAAAATCTGGATGTTGATGAGAAGGAAATTGTAAAGATAGAGGCGATAATAAACTCTATGACTAAAAAAGAAAGAAGAAATCATAATATAATTGATGGAAGCAGACGCAGAAGAATTGCCATAGGGAGCGGAACAAATGTTGCGGATGTCAACAGGGTCATAAAGCAGTATGTCGAAATAAAGAAAATGCTCAAGATGTTTAAGGGCAAAAAGGGGTTCAGATTGCCTAAATTCCTACTATTTTAAATTCATAATCATTTAACTCAAGAAACCACAGAGTTCACAGAGCACGGAGCTAAGAGC